>NZ_JBHVET010000011.1:0-35315 GCF_042802135.1 Kitasatospora sp. NPDC057512 | reverse complement strand
TCCTCCGCTCGTCGGCGCCCCGGTTGCTGATTATCCGTCACTTTGCCTTCAGGCCACCGAGGACGATCTTCCAGACGGCGTCGAACCGGTCGTCGACGTCGGGGGTGGACCAGGTCGACGCGTAGGCCGGGTCGTGGAAGGGGCCGGTCGCGTCGAAGACGGCGCGGGCGGTGTTGCGGATGTGGGCGAGCTTGAACTCCTTGGTCTCGATGCCCTCCGCCACCATCCGCGCGATCTGGTCGACCAGGGTGTCGATGTGGGAGTCCACCAGGCCGCTGTTCTCCTCGACCAGCACCATGTAGGTGGCGAACAGCTCCGGGTCGTCCAGCGCCTTCTTCCGCTTGGCCGTGAACAGCGCCGTCAGCCAGCGCTGCAGCCGTTCGGAGGCGGGGCCGCCCTCGTTGGTGACGGTCGACAGTTCGTGGTGCGCCTGGTCGAGCCAGCGCTGGGTGACCGCCTCGCGCAGCGCGGCCTTGCTGGGGAAGTGGCGGTAGACGCTGCTGTGGCTGACGCCGAGGATGCGGGCGACGTCCACGACGGTGGCCTTGGCCGGGCCGAACCGCCGGAGGACGTCCTCCGCCGCGCTCAGGATCTGCTCGGCGGTGAGTGTGGTGTCCGTGGTCACGGGGAGGTCCGTCCTTAGGTCGTGCGGTCGGGTCGTGCGGTGATGGCGCCGGTGGTGCGGCGACGGCGAGGGTGGTGCGGTCAGCGCTCGCTGTCCAGGTGGGCCATCTGTGCGGCAGCGTACCGGTCACCGGCGGCGGAGCCGGCGGGTACGGCGGCTTCGATGGCGGCGAGGTCGGCCTCGGTCAGCGCGATGTCGAGCGCGCCGAGGGCCTCGGTCAGGCGGTCCCGGCGGCGGGCCCCGACCAGCGGGACGACGTCCTGGCCGCGGGAGGCCACCCAGGCGATGGCGACCTGGGCGACGGTCGCACCCCGCGCGGCGGCGATCTGGCGCAGGGCCTCGACCAGCGCCAGGTTGTGGGCCAGGTTCTCGCCCTGGAAGCGCGGGCTGTGGCTGCGGAAGTCGGTCCCGGCGAGGGCGCGTTCCCGGTCCCAGTGGCCGCTGAGCAGGCCGCGGGAGAGCACGCCGTACGCGGTGATGCCGATGCCGAGCTCGCGGGCGGTGGGCAGGACGGCGGCCTCGATCGAGCGGGAGAGCAGCGAGTACTCGATCTGGAGGTCGCTGATCGGGTGGACGGCGGCGGCCCGGCGCAGGGTGTCGGCGCCGACCTCGGAGAGCCCGATGTGGCGGACGTAGCCGGCCTTCACCAGGTCGGCGATGGCGCCGACGGTCTCCTCGACCGGGACGCCCGGGTCCAGGCGGGCCGGGCGGTAGACGTCGATGTGGTCGGTGCGCAGACGGCGCAGGGTGTAGGCGAGCGCGGTTTTGGTGGCGGCGGGGCTCGCGTCGTAGCCGAGCCACTGGCCGTCGGGGCCGCGCTGGGCGCCGAACTTCACGCTGATCTGGACGCTCTCGCGGTCGCGGCCGCGCAGCGCCTCGTTTATCAGCAGCTCGTTGTGGCCCATGCCGTAGAAGTCGCCGGTGTCGAGGAGGGTGATTCCGGCGTCGAGGGCGGCGTGGATGGTGGCGATGCTCTCGGCCTCGTCGGCCGGGCCATACAGGTCGGACATTCCCATGCAGCCGAGGCCGAGGGCCGAGGTGACCGGTCCGGTGGTGCCGAGGGTGCTCCGGGCGGGGCGGGTGTGTGAGGACACGGGTGACTCCAAGGGGCGGGAGCGGTGCCGGAAGGCGAGGGCAGGGTGACCCGGGTCTCACTATGGCACGACAGCGAACAGATTTCAAAATCTGTTCGCTGTCGTCTGTTATCTGAAAGTTGAAATCTGTCGACTGTCATTTGTTCGGACGGGCGACTGCGCCATGGACTGCGGCCTGGCGGCAGACGCCCGCACCGACGCTGACATCAGTCGGCGACCCGGCTTCGGTTCTCGTACGCGAGGTCGGTGTACTCGGGGTGGCGGAGCATCCAGCCCTTGATGAAGGGGCAGGTGGCCAGCACGGACAGGCCGCGGGCGCGGGCGTCGTCCAGGGCGGCGCGGGCCAGCGCGCTGCCGATGCCCCGGCCCTCGAAGGCCGGCTCGACCACGGTGTGCGGGTAGACCACCAGCTGGTCGCTGCGCAGGTACTCGGCGAAGCCCGCCGGCTTGCCGTCCTCCCAGGCCTCGAAGCGGTTCCGGGCTTCCACGTCACGTACCGAGATGGTCATCGCGGCTCCTCACTGTCGGAGAGTCGGAGCCGGGCCCGGCCCCGGTCCATCATCGGGGGACCGGGGCCGCCCCGCCCGCCGATCCGGCCGCCGTGTCCGTCGTGGTCGTCGCGGCCGTCGCGCTCTGTGTTTTGGCCGCGTCCGCCGGATCAACGGCCGGCTCGACGGCCGGCTCGATGGCGGGGCCCCCGGCCGGCGCCCAGGTCTCGCGCCCGCCCGGCGCCCGCAGCAGGTAGGCGCGGGCGGGCGGCACATTGCGCCACACCGTGCGCTCGCCCAGCCCGTACGCCGCCTCGAACCGTCGCAGCAGCCGGACCACCGCCCGGTGGCGGGCGCCCCGGCGGGGACCGGACGTGAGGGTGCGCGCCGTCGTCGTGCCGAGGTACCCGAAGTACGTCAGCTCGCCGCCGGGCGCCAGCAGCCGCAGGTAGAGGTCGAGGATGTCGCGCACCTGCGCGGGCTCGAAGTTGGTGAACGGCAGCCCGGACACGATCACGTCGTACCGCTGCGCGCGGTCCTCCCTCCGGGCCCCTTCCGGCGCCGGTCGACGGCACTCCGGGAGTTCCTCGACCCGGCAGGCCGACAGCCGCAGGCCGACCCCGGGGTGCCGCGCGGCCAGGACCGGGTCCTCCCGCAGCCGCTCGGCGAACCGCGGGTTGGCCTCGACGACGTGCAACCGGTCGCCCGGTCGCAGGACTTGGGCCAGCCGACGGGTCACCACGCCGGTGCCGGCGCCGACTTCCAGCACCGAGATCGGACGGTTCGGGCGGCTGGTGACCGGTACCACCAGGGCGTTCACCAGCTCCGGGCCGCTCGGGGCCAGCGCGCCGGTGTCGTGGAAGGTGCGCAGGGCCTCGGCGAGGAACAGCAGGTGGTCGCCGCCGGCGGGCGAACCGTACAGGGGAGCAGGGGAGTCCGGACGGTGGTGGAGCCGTTCGTTGGTCATGCCGTCGACGCTAGGCAGGGCGGAGTCGCCGCGAATCGGCCGGTCAGCGGCGCCGACCCCCGACGAAAGTCGAGGGTGTGGTTACCCGGAAGACAGAGGCGCTGCGCGCCCGAGCGCCCCTAGCATCGAGCCCGAGGTGCCCAAGGGCGGACGTGCGGAAGGCTTTCGGGCCGAGGAGAGCGGAAAGGAGGAGCACCATGCGCAGGAGTGTGCTCGGCTGGTACGGGCCGGACCACCGAGCCGGGACGGACACGTTGCTGCTGCTCGGCC
The DNA here is from genome assembly GCF_042802135.1 of Kitasatospora sp. NPDC057512. Taxonomy (NCBI): domain Bacteria; kingdom Bacillati; phylum Actinomycetota; class Actinomycetes; order Kitasatosporales; family Streptomycetaceae; genus Kitasatospora; species Kitasatospora sp. NPDC057512. The sequence goes on along the minus strand of NZ_JBHVET010000011.1, from coordinate 31,871 downwards.
TGCTCGGCCTGACCACCGAGGAGGCCCTGGTCCAGTGGACGCAGTCCGACGGTCCGCTGCGCCTGCCGCGTACGGTCGTCGCCGCGCTCGCCGCGGTCTCGCTCTTCTTCGCCCGCCGCTACCCGGTGGCCTCGGCCGTGCTGCCGGTGCTCACGGGCGGGCTGTTCAACCGAGCCGTCCCCGGCCTGTTCAGCGTCTTCCACCTCGCCTACCGCGGCCGGCCAGGCCTGGCGATGGCGGGCGGCTCGGCCATCGCGGTGGCCAGCGCGGTGGGTGCGGACTCACTGGTCGGCTGGGCAGGTACCACTGGGTCCCAACTCCTGGTCCAGGCCGCCACCATGGCGGTCGGCCTGTGGCTTCAGGGCAGACGGGTGCTGATCCGCACCCTGCACGAGCAGGTCGACGCGCTGCGCCGCGAGCGCGAGCTGCGCGCAGAACAGGCACGGTCCGCCGAACGGGCCCGGATCGCCCGGGAGATGCACGACGTGCTGGCCCACCGGCTCAGCCTCCTGGTCCTGCACGCCGGGGTGCTGCGCGACCAGGCCAGGGCCGGCACCGTCGCCGCCGACCCCGACCGGCTCACCCACCGCCTCGAACTGCTGCGGACCACCGCCGCCCGGTCGCTCGACGACCTGCGTGACGTCCTGGGAGCGCTGCGGGCCGACCCGCCGGCCCCGTCCAGCACGGGAGGCGAGCCGTCCGTGCCCGTCGAGGCCGGGCAGGTCCCGGCGCCCGCGCTTCGCGACCTCACCGAGCTCGTCGGCGAGGCGACCCAGGCCGGCCAACGGGTCGAACTCACCCTCTCCGGGGAGCCGGAGACCATCCCGACCACCCACCGGCTGGCCGTGCACCGGCTGGTGCAGGAAGCCCTGACCAACGCCCGCAAACACGCACACGCCGCGCCCGTCACCGTCCGGGTCGGCTACGGGGCGCCGGCGACGACGGTCGAGGTCCGCAACGGCCCGGGCGAGGCGCCGTTGGGCGGGCCGGGCACCGGTGGCGGGTACGGGTTGGTGGGGCTGGCCGAACGGGTCGACGCCCTCGGCGGCCACTTCGATGCCGGCCCGGACGGTGGCGGCGGCTTCCGGCTCTCCGCCCGGTTACCCGCGCCGGACCGCCCGCCGCAGGCGGTGCCGGACGAGGTTCCCACCCGCCCCCGTGGCGACGGTCCGGATCCACAGTCTGGGCGCGCGATGGCACACCCGGGGCGGGCGTCGCCGCAGCCGGAACGAGGGAGGGGAACGCCGGGGGCACGGCAATCGCAGAAAGGGGTGCGAGGGGCGCAGGGGGCGCGAGGAGTGAGGCAGTCGGAGCCACCGGAACAACGGACGCCACCGACGCCACCGACGCGAGCGAAGCACGTGGAGCAGGAACCGAAGCCGCAGCCGAAGGACGCCGCATGATCCGAACAATGGTGGTCGACGACGACGCGCTGGTCCGCCTCGGCCTGGTCGACCTCCTGGCCCAGGACCCGGAGCTCACCGTGGTGGCCGAGGCCGCCGACGGGCTGCAGGCCGTCGAGCTCGCCGCCGGCCGGCGGATCGACGTCGTGCTGATGGACATCCGGATGCCCCGGCTCGACGGGATCGCCGCCACCCGGAGGCTGCGCGAACTCCCCGACGGTCCGCGGGTCATCGCCCTCACCACCTTCGACCTGGACGAGTACGTGTACCAGGCGCTCGCGGCCGGGGCGGACGGCTTCCTGCTGAAGGACACCCCGCCCGCGGAGATCGCCCGGGCCGTTCACGTCGTCGCCAGCGGCCAGGGGATGCTGCACCCGGCGGCCGCGCGGCGGCTGATCGACCGCTACCACCGGGTCGGGGCGCCCCGGTCGGTGGCCGCCCGCAACCGGGCCGCCGGGCTCACCCCGCGGGAGACGGACGTACTGCGCGAACTCGCCGACGGGCTCTCCAATGCCGAGATCGCTGGCGTGCTCGGGATGCGCGAGAGCACCGTCAAGGCGCACGTCAGCCGGATCCTGACCGGGCTCGGAGTCGGCAACCGGGTCCAGGCGGCGCTGCTCGCACGCGATGCCGGTTTGGTGGGCGACGGTGGCTGAGGACGGACGACTGGGGCGGGCTGGGCCTGGGGTCGGGTGCCCGGGTGCCGATCGGTCGTGCACCCGCGGGTGCGGTCGCGAACGTTCGCGCACGCGCATATCCGGGCGCTGTCCCGCTGTTCCCGGGTGCCGCCCTGTCGTACCGGGGGCTGCAGCCGAGGCGCGTCGGGGCTCGGAGGGGCTCGGTGGGGCACATCGGGGCACGGCATCGACCGCTGTTCATGCGGGTGTTCCCCGCACGTTCCCCCGGAGTCGGGGCGGATGCCGAAGCGGGCTTCCATGAGCCGCCGCGTGCTCCCGGTTCGTATCGCGTGCTGAGCCGCTGTCACCCATCCGGCGTGGAAATGCCGTGCCTTGGCCGTTTGCGCTGCCGAACTCGGGCGGCGGGTCCATGGTGGAGATGGGCGCGATCCGGCGACCGCGTCCGCGCGCCGATCCAGGCCCGCGCGCCGAGCGCCCGCGCCGAATGCGGACGGGCGGTGTCCGAAGCGGGGCCCGGTACCGGCACGCTGGGAACAGGGCCACCTCGCAGGAAACCGAACGGTTCTTCTAGGCTCACATCTCGGCTTCCCTGCGGCGGTCCGGCCACTGCGCCCACCGCCAGGAAGCCGCCGTCCACGGGGCTCCGGGCGGACCGGGGCCACCGGATCGAGCGAGGAGGACGCACATGCCAAGCACGCCGCCCAGCCGTTCCACCGTACTTGGGCCAGACAGGCCGATTCGGCGGGCCGCTCATCATCCCGGTCGGCCGGTGCGGTCCGGCCGGGCCTGGTACCCGGGCGGGAGCGGTCGGCCGGCACGGCCGCTGTATACCGGCAGCGGCCGCGGAGGCGAGCGTTGAGTCCCCAGATCGTCGGGTCGCCCGCCGCACCGGGCGCCGCCGCGGAACCCGCCCCGACGCCGGTCGCCGTCCCGGCCGCCACCGACGGCGAGGCCCTTGCCGCCGCCACGGCCACCGCAACCACCGCCGCCGCAGCTCCTTCTGCCACCACCAACGGCACCGCCGTAAGCACCGCAACTGCCGCTGCGGATCCGGGCACTACGGTCTCGGCCGCCGTGGTGCCTGCCGCTTCGGCCCAGGCCACCGCGACCGCGTCCAGTGCCGCGAGGACCGCCGTGGCCAAGGTGGCCGTCGCCACGACCGCAGCCGCCAAGTCCGCCCTCACGAAATCCGCCCTCACCAATCCCGTCGTCGTGAAGACCGCGGCGGCGAAGAGCCCCGTGACGAAGAGTCCCGTGACGAAGAACGTCGTGGCGAAGCCCGCGACGGGCCCGGCCGCCACCGCCGCCCACGGGGCCGCCGCCGTCACCACGGCGCTGCCCGGTGTGCCGCAGGCGCTCAGCACCCGGGCCCGCACCCTCGCCGGGGCCGTCCGGCGTCGCTGCGTCGACCTGGCGCGGATCGAGTCGCCCAGTGGTGACGCCCCCCGACTCGACGCCCTGGCCGAGGAGTTGGCGGCCGGTTTCTGTGCCACCGGTGCCACCGCCCGGCGTGAGCCCGGACCGGCCGGCGACCACCTCGTGCTGGAGTGGGAGGGTCGGGACGAGTCCCTGCCGCACCTGCTGATCGTCGGGCACCATGACACCGTGTGGCCGGTCGGCACCCTCGCGGACTGGCCGGTGGCGGAGGAGGACGGTCGGCTCACCGGTCCCGGCGTGGTCGACATGAAGGGCGGACTCGCCATCCTGGAAGGGGCGTTGTCGCTGCTCGCGGACCTGGGCGAGCGCCCGCACCGGACCGTCCGCCTGGTCGTGGTCTCCGACGAGGAAGTGGGCAGCCCCGACGGGCGCCGCCTGGTCGAGCGCCAGCTGCGTGGCGCCGCCGCAGTCCTGGGTCTCGAACCGCCGCACCCCGACGGTCGGTTGAAGACTGCGCGGCGCGGCAGCACCCGGGTGCGGCTCACCGTGACCGGCCGCGAGGCGCACGCGGGCAACGACGCCCACGATGGGGTGTCCGCGGTCGACGAGCTGGTGGACCAGCTCGTGCTGGTGCGCGACCTCGCCGGTCAGCCCGGCACCGAGCTCAACGCCGGTCGGATCAGCGGTGGTTCGCGCGCCAACGTGGTCGCCGGTCGGGCCGAGGCCGAGCTGGGGCTGCGCTTCGCCACGGTCGAGGCGCAGCGCCGTACGCTGGACAACCTCGCCCGGCTCACCGCGCTGCGTCCGGGTGCGCGGGTCCGTACGGAGGTGCTGTCCAGTCGTCCGGCATGGCCCGAGCGGACCGGCAACCCGCTGTTGCGGCACGTGCGTTCGCTCGCCGCGGTGCTCGGGCAGCAGTTGGACGGCGCTCCGGCGGGCGGTGCGGGGGACACCAACCTGCCGGGCTCGCGCGGGCTTCCGACCCTGGACGGCTTCGGTGCGGTGGGCGCCGGAGCCCATGCCCGGCACGAGCACATCCGGATCGACCAGATCGCTCCCCGGGTCGCCCTGCTGGCGGCGCTGCTCGCGGTGCCGCTGCCGCGACTGCGCGACCGCGCGGAGGGATGAGTCGGCGGTGAGCCGTTGACGGCTGGGAGTCGGTCGTCGACCCCCGGCAGTCGGCAGCGGCGAACGTAGAACGGCAAACAGAGAACAGCGGACAGAGAACAGCGAGCGTCGAGCAGCGAACAGAGAACAGCGAACAGAAGACAGCCGACAGATAACAGCTGACAGATTTCAGAATCTGTCAGCTGTTATCTGTTGCGTGCCTTGCCATCCCTCCGCCCCTCCGCGCAGAATGGTACCGACCGAACGGTCAGTCGGTTGGTCGGTGCTCCAGGCGACCGACCGGGCAGGACACGAGAGGGGACTGTGGTGACAGCAGAGGTGGCCGAAACGGTCCCCGCGCAGACGCTGGAGGACCGGTTCGAGGCGGTCGTCGCCGCCGAGCAGCGGATCGAGCCCAGGGACTGGATGCCCGACGCCTACCGGGCCACCCTGATCCGCCAGATCGCCCAGCACGCCCACTCCGAGATCATCGGCATGCAGCCCGAGGGCAACTGGCTGACCCGGGCCCCGTCCCTGCGCCGCAAGGCCATTCTGCTCGCCAAGGCCCAGGACGAGGCCGGCCACGGCCTCTACCTCTACGCTGCCGCCGAGACCCTCGGCGTCGACCGCGCCGAGCTCACCGAGAAGCTGATTTCCGGCCGCCAGAAGTACTCCTCGATCTTCAACTACCCGACCCTCACCTTCGCCGACGTCGGCGTGATCGGCTGGCTGGTGGACGGCGCCGCGATCTGCAACCAGGTCCCGCTCTGCCGCTGCAGCTACGGTCCGTACGCCCGCGCGATGGTGCGGATCTGCAAGGAGGAGTCCTTCCATCAGCGCCAGGGCTACGAGCTCCTGATGACGCTGATGCGCGGCACCGAGGCCCAGCGCCGGATGGTCCAGGACGCGGTGGACCGCTGGTGGTGGCCGTCGCTGATGATGTTCGGCCCCTCGGACGCCGACTCGCCGAACACCGCCCGCTCGATGGCCTGGCGGATCAAGCGGCACAGCAACGACGAGTTGCGCCGGCGCTTCGTCGACATGACCGTCCCGCAGGCCGAGCACCTGGGTGTGACCCTCCCGGACCCCGAGCTGCGCTGGAACGAGGAGCGCGGCGGCTGGGACTTCGGCGAGCCGGACTGGTCCGAGCTGACCCGGGTCATCCACGGCCAGGGCCCCTGTAACGCCCAGCGGATCGAACGCCGCCGCACCGCCCACGAGGACGGTGCCTGGGTGCGCGAGGCGGCCGTCACCTACGCGGCCAAGCGCGCCGCCGAGGCCGCCGTATCCAGTGAAACCACCGGGCGCACCGGAGCCGCCGGGCCCAGGGAAGCCACCGAAGTGACCGAAGCGACCGAACAGGAGAACGGAAAGTGACCGACCCCCAGGTTGGCTCCCCGTCCGGGCCCAAGGCCGGGGCCGAGGCCAGCTCCGAGGCCGGGTCCAAAGCCGGGCCCAAGGCCGGCTGGCCGCTGTACGAGGTGTTCGTGCGTCCCCGGCGCGGGCTGAACCACGTCCACGTCGGCTCGCTGCACGCCGCCGACGACCGGATGGCCCTGCTCGCCGCCCGCGACCTCTACACCCGCCGCAACGAGGGCGTGAGCCTCTGGGTGGTCCGCTCGGACGCGATCACCGCCTCCACCCCGGACGAGCGCGACCCGTTCTTCGAGCCCAGCGGCGACAAGGTCTACCGCCACCCGACCTTCTACGACATCCCCGAGGATGTCCCGCACATCTGACGGGGGAGCCACCGTGCACGACCACACCACCTCCACCACCTCCACCGCCGGCAGCGGCCAGGACGACCACGTCTACCTCAGCCTCGCCGACGCCGCCCCCGGCCCCGAGGGCGAGGGCCGCTGGGCGTACGGGACGGGCTTCGCTGACCCCCTGCTCGGCGTGGACACCGCGCTGCCCGCCGGTCTGGACGGCGCCGACCTCGCCGCCTACTGCCAGATGCTGGGCGACGACGCCCTGGTCCTCGCGCAGCGGCTGATCGAGTGGTGCACCCGGGCACCCGAGCTGGAGGAGGAGGTCGCGCTCGCCAACCTGGGCCTCGACCTGCTCGGCCAGGCCCGTCTTCTGCTCACCCGGGCCGGTCAGGCGGACGGTACCGGCCGCACCGAGGACGACCTGGCGTACTGGCGGGAGGAGCACGAGTTCCGCAACGTCCGCCTGGTGGAGGCCCCGAACGGCGACTTCGCGTACTCGATCGCCCGGCTGCTGCTGTTCGCCACCGCGCGCGGCGCCCTCTACGAGGCGCTGAGCGCGCACCCCGACCCGGTGCTGGCCGCGGTCGCCGCCCGGGGCGTCAAGGAGCTGGCGTACCACCGGGAGTACGCCACCGCCTGGACGCTGCGCCTGGGCGACGGCACGCCGTACTCCGCCGGGCGGATGCAGGCCGGGCTGGACGCGGTCTGGCCGCTGCTGGAGGAACTGTTCACGGCGCACCCGGTGGAGCTGCGGGCGGGCGTCGACCCGGCGGCCCTGCGCGAACCGGTGCTGAGCTCGCTCGGCGCGGTTCTTGCCGAGGCCGGGCTCACCGTGCCGGACGTACCGCCGCTGGCCACCGTCCTCGGCCTGGCCGGGCGGGACGGTGTGCACACCGAGGCGCTCGGCCCGCTGCTCGCCGAGTTCCAGGTGCTGGCCCGCGCCCACCCGGGGGCGACATGGTGACCGACGACATCGTGACGGGTCCGGGGCCGAGGGGCATCGCGGAGCCGACGGGCACAGCGGAGCCGACGGACCCGACGGACCCGGCGGGCACCGTGCCGGACCCGACGACCCGCGACCTGGCCTGGGCGGTCGCCGCGGCCGTGCCGGACCCGGAGCTGCCCATGCTCACCCTGGCCGACCTGGGTGTGCTGGCCGAGGTCGGGGTGGACGGCGGCAGCGGCACGGTGACGGCCTGGCTGACCCCGACCTACTCGGGCTGCCCCGCCGTCGCCGAGATGGCCGCCGACGTGGACCGCCGGCTGCGCGCGGCCGGGTACCCGGACGTCCGGGTGCGGCTGCGGTTGGACCCGCCGTGGTCCACCGACCTGATCACCGTCGAGGGCCGTCGCAAGCTCGCCGAGGCGGGCATCGCCCCGCCGCGCCCGACCGCCGCCGTCGCCGCGGCCGGACCGGCGGCGCTCACCCTCGGTCCGACCCGCACCGGGACCGCGACCGCGCCGGTCACCGGGGCCTCGCCGCGGATCGCCGCGCCCCCCGTGCCGTGCCCGCACTGCGGCGACACCGACACGGAGGAGCTGTCCCGCTTCGGTTCCACCGCCTGCAAGGCGCTCTGGCGCTGCCGGGCCTGCCGCGAGCCGTTCGAACGCGTCAAGGAGATCTGAATGCCCGCCGCTTCCTCCGCCGCTCCCGCCTCCTTCGCCGCCGGGTCCGCCCCCGACGCCGAGGGGTCCGGCATCCGCCCCGCCCGCCGTCCGACCTTCCACCGGCTGCGGATCGACCGGGTCGAGCGGCTCTGCGAGGACGCCGTCGCGGTGACCTTCGCGGTGCCGGTCGGGCTGGCGGAGGAGTTCGCCTTCCGCCCCGGGCAGACCCTGACCCTGCGCAAGCTGGTGGACGGCACCGACGAGCGCCGCTCGTACTCGATCTGCGCCCCGGTCGGCGGGCCGCTGCGGATCGCCGTCCGGGAGGTGCCCGGCGGGCTGTTCTCACGCTGGCTGGTGCGCGAGGCGAAGCCCGGCGAGGAGGTGGAGGTGCTGACGCCGTCCGGCCTGTTCACCCCCGAGCTCGGCGTCCCGGCCGACCACGTGCTGCTCGCCGCCGGTTCCGGGATCACCCCGATGCTGTCGATCGCCGGCTCCGTGCTCGCGGCCGACCGCGGCTCCACCGTCACCTTGCTCTACGGCAACCGGCGCAGTGACAGCGTGATGTTCGCGGACGAGCTGGCCGACCTGAAGGACCGCTACCTCGACCGCTTCCAGCTGGTCCACGTGCTCTCCCGGGAGACCAGGGACGCCGAGCTGCTCAGCGGCCGGCTGGACCCGGAGCGGGTACGCGCGCTGCTGGCGGCGCTGGTGGACGTCGGGAGCGTCGGGCACTGGTGGCTGTGCGGCCCGTTCGGCATGGTCGTGGGGGCGAAGGACCTGCTCGCCGAGCTGGAGGTGCCGGGCGATCGGGTGCACCAGGAGCTGTTCCACGCCGAGGACGAGCCGCTCCCGGAGCGCGACGAGGACTGGGACCGGACGGACGCCTCGTCCGGCGGCTCCGCCGACGGCGTGTCGGGCCCGCAGAGCGAGGTCACCGTCGTCCTCGACGGCCGCGGCAGCACACTCTGCCTCCCGCGCGACCGCTCGATCCTGGACGGCGCCCAGCGCTCCCGCCCCGACCTGCCGTTCGCCTGCAAGGGCGGAGTGTGCGGCACCTGCCGCGCCCTGGTCACCGAGGGCGAGGTGGAGATGCGCCGCAACTTCGCGCTGGAGGAGAAGGAGCTGGCCGCCGGCTACGTCCTCACCTGCCAGGCCCGCCCGGTCACCGACCGGGTGACCGTGGACTACGACCGCTGAGCGGACCACCACCGCCGACCGGACCACCACCGCCGAGCCTCAGACGGTGGCGGGCTCCACAGCAGGGTCCTCGATCGTCGGACGCCCGAGCGCAGGGTCCCCGAGCAGCTTGACGAGGTCGTTGACGGCCGCCCGCCCGGCCCGGTTGGCGCCGACGGTGCTGGCGGACGGGCCGTAGCCGACCAGGTGGACGCGGGGGTCGGCGGTGGCACGGGTGCCGGTGAGCGCGATGCCGCCGCCGGGGGAGCGCAGCCCGAGCGGAGCGAGGTGCCCGACCTCGGGCCGGAATCCGGTCGCCCAGACGATCGCGTCCACGGCCAGTTCCTCGTCGCCCCAGGCGACCCCGTGCTCGGTCAGGCGGTCGAACATCGGTCGGCGGCGCAGCGCGCCCAGCTCCTCGGCGCGCCGGTAGGCGACGGACGGGCCGAGCCCGGTCACGCTCACCACGCTGCGCGGCGGCAGTCCCTGCCGGACCCGCTCCTCGACCTTGGCGACCACCGCGCGCCCGTACTCGGGGGTGAACGGCCCGTCGTGGTAGACGGGCTCGGAGCGGGTGACCCACACCGTCTCGCCGACCGCGGCCACCTCCGACAGCACCTGGACCGCCGAGGCGCCGCTGCCCACCACCAGCACCCGCTTGCCCGTGAACTCCTCGGGGCCGCGGTACTCGGCGTAGTGCAGCTGGCGGCCCGCGAAGCGGCCCGGGTAGTGCGGGAGGAAGGGGCGGGTCCAGGTGCCGGTGGCGTTGATCAGCGCGCGGGTGGACCAGGTGCCGCGGTCGGTCTCGACCAGCAGCCGGGAGTCCGGGCGCTCGGACTCGGCGCGTACGGCGCGCACCGCGACCGGGCGTACGACCGGGAGCGCGTGCTGGGCCTCGTACGCCGCGAAGTACTCCGGCACCACCTCGCGCGCGGGGGCGTCGGGGTCCGGCGGCGGCAGCTCGGCGTCCGGGAGGTCGTGGACGCCGTGCACGGTGGCCATCCGCAGGGACGGCGAGCGGTACGCCCAGGCGCCGCCGGGGACGGCGTTGGCGTCGAGGACGACGAAGCCGCCGTCGACGCCCGTCCGGTGGCGGGTGAAGCCGCGGCGGTGCAGGTGGTAGGCGGCGGACAGACCTGCCTGTCCGGCGCCCACCACCAGGACGTCCACCCGTTCCGGAACACTGTTCGTTGCACCGTAAACAGTCACGCCCGAGAAACATCGGGGGGTCGGCGGGTGTTCCCCGGTCAGGAGAGGAATGTCACAGGAGGAACGTCAGGAGACAGGGGAGATGACCGCGGCGGTGCCGTAGGCGCAGACCTCGGTACCCACGGCGGCCGCCTCCGTGACGTCGAAGCGCATCATCAGGACGGCGTTGCCGCCGCGCGCCTTGGTCTGCTCGATCAGCCGCTGCATCGCCTCGTTGCGGCTCTCGACCAGGGTCTTCGTCAGACCGCGCAGCTCGCCGCCGACCAGTGACTTCAGACCGGCACCGATCTGGCTGCCGACGTGGCGGCTGCGGACGGTCAGCCCGAAGACCTCGCCGATCACGTGGTCGACCCGGTAACCGGGGATGTCGTTGGTGGTCACGACCAGGACGTCGGCGTTCGGGCCCTGCCCGCCGCCGTACTCGTTGATGTCAGCCATGCGGCTCATCCTGCCAAACTCCTGCGTCCGAGTGACAGCGGCGGGGCCGGGCGGTGGCCGAGAAGGCTCCCGGAAGCTGGTCCGGACCGGTGATCGGGCGACCGAAAGGCCGTACCGTTAGCCCCATGGGCGAGCGAAGCGATCATCCACAGGGGCCGGGCGCGGCGGAGGACTCCGGCGCGCAGGAGATCGAGGCGACGGTGGTGCTGGGCCTGCGGATCACCGACTGGCCGGCCCTGCGCGCGGCCGCGATCAGGGCCGTCGAGGAGCTGGATTTCGGGGGCGTCGACCCGGCCGGCCAGCGCCGCGAACTGCTGCGTGAGGTCGCCGAGGACGCCAACGCGGCGCTCGGCGCGCTGCTGCACCCGGACCGGCTGGTGGCCGCCATCCCCGGGGTCGAGGCGATCGGCGGCACGCTGGAGATCAGCGTCACGGAGGACTTCACACCGGACTTCGCCGACCTGTTCCCGCTGGAGGGCGACGAGGAGGACGGCGGCGCGGGCGCGGACTGGACCCTCACCCCGCGCACCGCCTGCCTGCTCCACGCCCAGCTGATCGGCCTGGCCGACGCCGCGTACGACGACCTCGACGAGCACGGGGACGAGGCGGTCGCCGACAGCGAGGACGTGGACTGGACGGTCTTCGCCCGGCTTCCCGAACGCACCTGGCGGATGCACCGGGGCTGGCGCCGCGCGATGGCCCGGGCCTTCGACGACCTCGCCGACGACCTCGCGCTCGGGGAGTGGCCGCTGCCGCGCTGCCTGGCCGAGGACATCGCGCTGCGGATGGCCCTGGTGGACGCCCGGGCGTTGCTCGGTGCGCAGCCCGAGTCGGTGGCGGACATGATGGGCGACCTCCCGGCCGACCTGTACGACTACGACTGGGACGGCTGCCAGGACGAGCTGTTCGGGGTCTACGGGCCGGACGAGGGCGATCCGGAGCTGGCGGCGGAGCAGCGCACCGAGATGCTGCTGGCGGCCACCCATCCGGAGGGCTGGTTCCTGATGTACGAGGATGCGGAGGAGCGGGACCCGCAGCGCGGCTACCGGCGCTGACGGGGCGAGTACCGGGGTGAGTACCGGGGCGAACGGGGCGGGCCGAGTCGGTCGGGGCGGGGCTGGCATCCTGGACGGGTGACTTCTCCTTCCGACGCCCCGACTCCCCTTTCCCCGGTCCCCGCTCCGGTGGCAGACCCCGGCGACTCCCCGTCGCGCGAGGACCGCGACGAGCGGCCGCAGTACGTGCTGCCGCTGGTTGTCCGGCTGGAGCGGGCCACTCCGCCCGGCCGGACGGACGCGCTGGAGACCTCGGCGCGGGCGGTGCTCACCCTGCTCGCCGACCCGCGGGTGACCGAGGCGGGCGGCGAGTGGGCGGAGCGGGTCGAGGCCTGGGAGGACGCCCGGATCCGCAAGGTGGTCCGGCGGGCCCGGGGCGGGGAGTGGCGCCGGGCCGGCGAGCTGCCGGGCGTCACGGTGCACGGGCGGGAGGCCGAGGTGCGGGTGTTCCCGCCGGTCCCGCTGGACGGCTGGCCGAAGGAACTCGCCAAGCTCCAGGTGTCCGGGACGGACCTGGAGGAGACCGCCGAGGTCGGCGCGCCCGAGCCGGGGCTGCCGGTGCTGTGGCTCAACCCCGAGCTGGAGATGAGCGCGGGCAAGACGATGGCGCAGACCGGGCACGCCGCCCAGCTCGCGTGGTGGCGGCTGGACGAGGCGCAGCGCAAGGAGTGGGCCGAGGCCGGCTTCGCGCTCGCGGTCCGGACGGCCTCGCCGGCGGCGTGGGAGGAGCTCGTCCGCAGCGGGCTGCCGGTGGTCCAGGACGCGGGCTTCACCGAGATCGCGCCGGGCAGCTGCACGGTGATCGCGGAGCACCCGGCGCTGCGATGACGGCGTGGCGGGCGACGGCTGACGGCTGACAGGTGACAGCCGACAGATAACAGACGACAGATTTCGAAATCTGTCGTCTGTCATCTGTTCGCCGTTCGCTGTTCCCCGTCGGTCGTCAGCTGTGCCGGTACCGCCGCATCGCCCGCAGGCCGCCGTAGACCGCCAGGGCCGTCCAGAGCGCCATGATCAGCAGCCCGGTCCAGTGGCCGTAGTGGACGCCCGGCTCGGTCTGGGTGCGCGTCGCGTACAGGCCGGCCCGGTCGGGCAGGAACTGGCCGAGCTCGCGGACGCCGGGGATGGCGGCCAGCCAGGTGGTGCCCAGGAACACCATCGGAGTCAGCAGGCCGAGCGCGGCGCTGAAGTTTCCCAGCATCGCGGTCAGTCCGAGGCAGATCAGCACCATCATCGGGTGGTACAGCACGCCGGCCAGGAAGCTGCGGGCCAGGCCCGGGGTGGAGAGGTCCAGGCCGACGGTGGTGCCGACGGCCAGGAACGAGCCCGCCGTCGAGGCCAGCCCGAGCAGCAGGCCCAGCCCGGCGCCGAGCGCGAGCTTGGCGCCGTACAGCCGGCCCCGCCGGGGGACGGCGGTGAGCGAGGTGCCGATCATGCGGGTGTTGAACTCCTGCCCGATCAGCAGGATGCCGAGGCAGGCCACCGCGACGTGGCCGAAGAGCAGCCCGTAGAAGATCCCGTTGGCCGGGTCCTCGCCGGGCGTGTGGTCCTTCGCCCCGTAGGCGGCGTTGACGGCGGCCGTGACGCCGACCGTCATCGCCAGGGCGACCAGCGGGGCCGCCCACTGCGAGGGCAGGGTGGTGAACTTGACGCGTTCGGCGCGGAGGGCACCGGCGAGCGTGCTCATGGTTTTGCCCGTCTCCCGTTCGTCCGAGGTCACTTGGCGCCGATGCGGCGCATCGCCCGCAGTCCGCCGTACGCCGCCAGGGCCGTCCAGAGCGCCATGATCAGCAGCCCGGTCCAGTGCCCGTACACGACCTGGGGGTCGTCGGCGTACCGCAGGGCGTACTGGCCGGCCCGGTCGGGCAGGAACTGGACGACCCGGCGGACCCCGGGCACGCCGCCGAGCAGTGGCGAGAGCAGGAAGACGGTCGGTACCAGCAGCCCCATGGCGGCGGTGAGGTTGCCCAGCAGGGCGGTCGCTCCGACGCAGAACACCACCAGCAGCGCCTGGTAGAGCACACCGGCGACGGCACTGCGGACGAGGGCCGGCCCGTCCCAGGCACCCGGGGCGGTGGTCGCGTAGCCGGCGAAGGCGCCCGCCGTGCCGACGGCGCCGACGGCGAGGCCGACGAGCGCGCCGAGCGCCAACTTGGCGCCGTACAGCCGACCGCGGCGCGGGACGGCGGTGAGCGACACGTTGATCATGCGGGTGTTGAACTCCTGCCCGATCAGCAGGATGCCGAAGCAGGTCAGGGCCGCCTGGCCGAAGTTGAGCCCGTAGAAGACTCCGACGCTCGGGTCGTCGGTGATGTCGTGGTCCTTGCCGCCGAGGGCCGCGCCGACGGCCGTGGTGACCCCGGCGGTCAGCAGCAGGGCGAGCAGCGGGGTGATCCAGAGCGAGCGGAGGGTGGTGAGCTTGATCCGCTCGGCGCGGAGGGCCTGCAGGACGTGCGAGGCGTTGCCAGTGGGCGTGGGCGTGGGCGTGGTCATGCGGAGGCCTCCGCGCGGTACTCGACGCTGTCGGCGGTCATCCGCATGAACGCCTCCTCCAGCGAGTCCTGTTGTACGGCGATCTCGTACAGCACCACCCCGTTGGTGGCGGCGAGCGCGGCGATCCGCTCGGGTTCGGCGCCGCTCACCTCCCAGGCACCGCCGTCGACTTCGGTGGCGTCGAGGCCGTGGTCGTGGCCGGGGCCGCCGAGCAGGGCGGCGAGCTTGGCGGGGGCGACGGCGCGGACCCTGATCCGGGTCCGGCCGTGGCGGTCGATGAACTCGGAGGTGGCGGCGTCGGCGAGCAGTCGGCCGCGCCCGATCACCACCAAGTGGTCGGCGGTGAGCGCCATTTCGGTCATCAGATGGGAGGAGACCAGCACCGCCCGGCCCTCGGCGGCCAGGTCGCGCAGCAGGGTGCGGATCCAGCGGATGCCCTCCGGGTCCAGGCCGTTGACGGGTTCGTCCAGCAGCAGCACCGGTGGGTCGCCGAGCAGCGCGGCGGCCACCCCGAGGCGCTGGCGCATGCCGAGCGAGAAGCCCCGGATCCGCCGTCCGGCCGCGTCCGCCAGGCCGACCTGGCCGAGCACCTCGTCGACCCGGCGGGCCGGCAGCCCGTTGCTCGCGGCGAGCCAGCGCAGGTGGCCGTACGCGGTCCGGCCGCCGTGCATCGCCTGGGCGTCCAGCAGCGCGCCGACCGTCCGCAGCGGGGCGGGGAGTTCGGCGTACGGGCGGCCGTCGACCAGGGCGTGTCCGGCGGTCGGTCGGTCGAGGCCGAGGACCAGGCGCATGGTGGTGCTCTTGCCGGCGCCGTTCGGGCCGAGGAAGCCGGTCACCACGCCGGGTCGGACCTCGAAGGTCAGGTCGTCGACGACGCGCCGGCCGTCGTACTCCTTGGTCAGGCCCTGGATCTCGATCACGGCCCGCTCCCCTCGTCTCGTCGTCGGTGGTCTCCGCCGGTGCCCGCTGTGGTCGCCCCGGTCGGTGGCTCCATTCGACCGGAGCGGGCCGGTGCGGCGGATCCCGCCGGGGCGGGGAGCCGCCTCCCTCCCAGGAGGGAGGACACGGGCGACCGGCGCGGGATCCGGGGACCGGGGGCGACCTGGCAGGATGGCGCAATGTCCAAGATCGCAGCGCCGAGGAGCGCGAGCGCGGTGCCCGGAGGCTCCGCGCCGGGGAGTGCGGTGTCCAGGCTCGTCGCGCCGCTCGCGGCCGGTGTCACGTACGCGCGGCTGCTGCACCTGCTGGTGGGGTGGATCTTCGCGGGCGTGGTGCTGATGATCTATCCGGGGACGTACCGGAAGGGCCTCGGCGAGATCCTCATGGCGAGCGTACCGCTGGACTGCGTGCTGCTCGCGGCGCTCGCGCTGATCCCGGCGGCGCGCAGGGCGGAGGGGGTTCAGGCGCGGCTGCTGCTGGTGCCCGACCGCGAGGAGGACATTGCCGCCGAGTCCTCCCGTACCTGGGCCGACCGGCGGCGGACGGCGGGCTGGCTGATCGGCCGGGTCGCGCTCGGCTCGGTGGCCGGGTTCGTGCTCTCCTTCGGCTCCGTCGCGTGCTACGGCCGGCTGACCGGTCCGGACGCGCTCTGGTACCTCCCGTTCTCCCCGCTGCTGGTACTCGGTTTCGGCTGGTTCCTGGTGTTCGCCGGGCGCCTCCAACTCGCCATGGCCGTACGGCTGCTGGGTCCGTCGCCGAGCGAGCGGCTGGCGGAGGCGGAGCTGCGGGCCGAACGCCTGCTGGAGCGCAACAGGTTGGCCCGCGAGCTGCACGATTCGATCGGCCACGCACTGACGGTGACGGTCCTTCAGGCGGGCGCGGCGCGCGAGGTCGGGGACCCGGCCTTCGTCGCCAAGGCGCTCGAAGTCATCGAGGAGACCGGTCGGCAGGCCATGGAGGACCTCGAACGCACCCTCGTACTGCTGCGCGAGACCCCGGCCGGGGCGAACGGTGTGGCCACCGAACAACCCGGGATCGACCAGCTGCCCGCGCTGTTCGACACGGCCCGGGCGGCCGGCAGCCCGGTGGAGGCGCGGATGGAGGTGCCACCCGGCACACTGCCCGGGGTGCTCTCCCGCGAGTCGTACCGGATCGTCCAGGAGGGTGTCACCAACGCACTCAAGTACGCGCCCGGCGAACCGGTCGACATCCGGATCGCCGTCCGGGAGGGGCAGTTGGAGCTGCGCTGCGCCAACCGGCTGCCCGGCGCCGGGCGTTCGGCCGCCGGCGCGGCCGGTCCGGCCGGACCGGCGCGGCCCCCGGCGGGCGGTGCGGGCAGGGGCGCGACGCGCAAGGGCGGCAAGGGGCTGCGCGGCATCCGCGAGCGCGCCACGCTGCTCGGCGGGGAGGCGGCGGCGGGGGTGTCGCAGGACGGCGGAGGGGAGTGGGTGCTGACCGTCCGGCTGCCCCTACGCTTGGGCTCGTGACGAACGATCCTGTGACACGAGGCCCGGCCGGAGGGGCCGCGGGGATGACGGACATCCTGCTCGCCGACGACGAGGAACTGGTCCGGGCCGGTCTGCGGGCCGTCCTGGAGGCGCAGGGGGACCTGCGGGTGGTCGGTGAGGCGGCCGACGGCGCGGAAGCGGTCGCGCTGGCCCGCGCACTGCGCCCGCACGTGGTGCTGATGGACGTCCGGATGCCGGTGCTGGACGGCCTGGCGGCCACTCGCGAGCTGCTGCGTCCCGGCGCGCCGGGTGAGCGCCCGCCGAGGATCCTGGTCGTGACCACCTTCGAGAACGACGACTACGTCTACCAGGCGCTGCGCGCGGGCGCCGACGGCTTCCTGCTCAAGCGCACCCGCCCGGCCGAGATCGCCCACGCGGTACGGCTGGCGGCGGCGGGCGAGTCGCTGCTGTTCCCGGCCGCGATCCGCCGCCTGGCGGCCGGGCACGGCAATCCGACCGCCCGGGCGGCCATGGAGCGGGCGGCGCTGACCGGGCGCGAGGCGGAGGTGCTGCGGCTGGTCGCGCGGGGCCTGAGCAACGGGGAGATCGCCGAGCGGCTGTTCCTCGGCGTGCAGACGGTGAAGACCCACGTCAGCAGCGTGCTGGCGAAGTTGGGGGCGCGGGACCGCACCCAGGCGGTGATCGCGGCGTACGAGTCGGGGTTCGTCGAACCGTCGGAGTGACGCGGGCCGGGCCGACGGCGTGTCCGGGAGGGCCGCTCAGGCCGGGTAGGCGTGGGTCTGGGCGGCCTTGACCGAGGCCCAGACCGCGACGCCGGGCGCCAGCTCCAGCTCCGCGACGGCGGCCGGGGTCAGGTCGGCGGCCATCGGCAGGTCGCCGGCGAGCTCGGCGCGGACCTGGTCGCCGTGCAGGTCGAGCCCGGTGACCTCGGCCTGCCAGAGGTTGCGCGCGCTGGTCCGCGGACGCTCCCGGTACAGCGTCACGGCGGAGGGCGGGAAGGCGACGAAGGCCGGACCGTCCAGCTCCTCGGTGGTGGCTAGGACCGTGCCGTCCGGGAGCGTGACCCGGAAGCCCTCGGCCCGGCCCTGGTACAGGTTCAGCCCGACCAGCCGGGCGATGTAGTCGGTGCGCGGGCGCCGGGCGACCTCCGCCGGGCTGCCGGACTGCACCTCGTGCCCGTCCTCGATCACCACCAGTCGGTCGGCCAGCACCATGGCGTCCAGCGGGTCGTGCGTCACCAACACCGCCACCGCCTCGAACTCGGCCAGGTGGCGCCGCAGTTGGGCGCGTACGTCGAGCCGGGTGCGGGCGTCCAGGGCGGCCAGCGGCTCGTCCAGCAGGAGCAGTCGGGGGCGAACGGCGAGGGCTCGGGCGAGCGCCACCCGCTGGGCCTGGCCGCCGGAGAGCCGGCCGGGGCGGACCGCGGCGTGGTCGGCCAGGCCCATCCGCTCCAGCCAGTCGGCCGCCTCGGCCCGCGCCTCCCGCTTGGGGCGGCCCTGGCAGCGCGGGCCGAAGGCGACGTTGTCGAGCGCGCTGAGGTGCGGGAACAGCAGGTAGTCCTGGAACACGACCCCGACCGGCCGTTCCTCGGCCGGGGTGTGCACGCGCTGCGCCGGGTCCTCCAGGAGGCGGCCGTCCAGGCGCAGGTGGCCGCCGGTGAGCGGGAGCAGGCCGGCGAGGGCGCGCAGGGCGGTGGACTTCCCGGCGCCGTTCGGGCCGAGCAGTGCCACCACCTCGCCGGGGGCGGCGGTCAGCGCGAGGTCGAGGGCGAACGCGGTGCGCTCGACCCGCAGCCGGGCGTCCAGGGCGGGGCCGGGGCGGCTTTCGGTGCTCATCGGGGCGGCGTCCAGGTGTCCAGTGCGTTCGGCGGATCCGGTTCGTCCGGCAGGTCCGGTGTGTCCGGCAGGTCCGGCAGATCCGGTGTGTCCGGGATGGCGTGTGCGCTCGGGATGGGGTGTGTGGTCGGGATGGCGTGTGCGGGAGGGGTCACGGTGTCGACAGCCAGCGGTCGCGCAGGCCGACCAGGACGGCGACGGAGACCACCAGCAGCACCAGCGACAGCGCGATCGCCGCCTGTGGGTCGGACTCCATGGCCAGGTAGACGGCCAGCGGCATGGTCTGGGTGCGGCCCGGGAAGTTGCCCGCGAAGGTGATCGTCGCACCGAACTCGCCGAGCGCCCGGGCCCAGGCCAGGACGGCCCCGGCGGCGATCCCCGGCGCGATCAGCGGCAGGGTGACCCGCCGGAACGCGGTCAGCCGGGAGGCGCCCAGGGTCGCGGCGGCCTCCTCGTAGCGGGGGTCGGCGGCCCGCAGCGCGCCCTCGACGCTGATCACCAGGAACGGCATCGCCACGAACGCCTCGGCGATCACGACCCCGGTGGTGGTGAACGGCAGCGTGATGCCGAAGGCCGAGTCCAGCCAGGAGCCGACGATGCCGCGCCGTCCGAGCACCAGCAGCAGCGCCACGCCGCCGACCACCGGCGGAAGTACCAGCGGCAGGGTGACCAGCGCCCGGATCACCCGCCGGCCCGGCAACTCGGTGCGGGCGAGCAGCCAGGCCAGCGGGACGCCCAGGACCAGCGACACGGCGGTGGCCGCGGTCGCGCTGATCAGTGACAGGCGCAGCGCGTCCCAGACGGCGGTGCTGGTGAGCTGCTCGGACAGGTCGCTCCAGGGCGCCCGGACCAGCAGGCCGACCAGCGGCAGGACCAGGAACGCCAGCCCGAGCAGCGCCGGGAGCAGCAGGGCGACCGGGGCGCGGTGCGTCCGCGGGCGACGGCTTCGCGGACGGCGGTTCAGCGGGCCTCGGCTTCGTGGGCCTCGCCTTCGCGGGCCTCGGCTTCGAGGGTCATGGTGCGGCAGGGCCTGCCCGGAGCCGGTGGTGCGCTCGCTCACGATGCCTGGAAGCCCGCCGCGGTCAGCACCTGCTTGGCCTCGGGCGACTGGACGTACGCGACGAAGGCGGCGGCGCCGTCCTTGTTCGGCGCCTTGGCGAGCGCGGCGATCGGGTAGTCGTTCACGGCCTTGTCGGCCTCGGGGAAGTCCACGCCGTCGATCTTCGCAGCATCGGCCCGCACATCGGTCCGGTACACCAGGGACGCGTCGACCTCGCCGAGTTCGACCTTGGTGAGCGCGCCCTTGACGTCCTGCTCCAGGGTGACCGGGGTGAGGTCGACGCCCGCCGCCTTGAGCGCGGTCTGGGCGGCGGCGCCGCACGGCACCTCCTTGGCGCACAGGGCGACCTTCACACCGGAGGCGGTGAGGTCCTTGAGGCCCGTGATGTGCTTGGGGTTGCCCTTGGGGACGGCGATGGTGAGCGTGTTCCGGACGAAGGTCGTCG
The DNA here is from genome assembly GCF_042802135.1 of Kitasatospora sp. NPDC057512. Classification (NCBI taxonomy): domain Bacteria; kingdom Bacillati; phylum Actinomycetota; class Actinomycetes; order Kitasatosporales; family Streptomycetaceae; genus Kitasatospora; species Kitasatospora sp. NPDC057512. Next base: position 11,907 of record NZ_JBHVET010000011.1, on the reverse strand, counting down.
GCTGTCCGCTCGCGCCGCCCGCGTCCGTCACGGTCTTCATGGTGGCCGGGCTGGCGGCGGCGAACACGTCCGCCGGGGCACCGGAGTTGATGCTGGTGGCGAGGCTGGAGCTGCCGCCGAAGTTGAAGGTGACCTTGGCGCCCGGGTTGGCGGCCTCGAACTTCTTGCCGAGCTCGGTGAAGGTCTCCTTGAGCGAGGCGGCGGCGAAGACGGTGATGGTGCCGGAGGCCTTCGGGACGCCGCCGGCGGCGGCGGAGGCGTTCGCGGAGGTGTTCGAGGAGGCGGTGGAACCGGAGGACTTGCCGCCGTCGCTGCCGCAGGCGCTGACTCCGAGCCCGAGGACGAGGACCGCGGTGGTGGCGACGGCGAGCCTGCGGGCGGTGGGCGTACGGGTGCTCATCGGTGCTTCCCCTCCAGGGTGCGCGCCGGGAGGGGCGCGAGGGATGGGCCGCAGATGCGGCCATTACGGCGATCATAGTGCCGCAAATGCGAGCGATAAATCCCCTGTCGGTTCGCACAGGTGGGGGCCGGGCGGGTCTCGGGGCTGCTGTGGGATGGCTCAACCGGGGCTCACGGGACTCGCAGGACTCGCGGGACTTTCGGGACTCACGGGACGCGATGAGGATGGCGGGGCTGGTGGGGGCGCTGGTGGGGGCGCGCGGAAATTGCGTCGCGCCGTGGGTGGTCGAACGGCCAGAGTGGTCGCCGTCCGTACACGCGGCCGGGCCGGTTGGAGACACGGCCGGGGCCGAACCAAGGGGAGGGGTCCGTCCATGTCCACGCTGCGCGTCACCGCCGAGAAGCTGGTCATCCTGGAGCACCCGAACGCCGATGCCCTGGAGCTCGCCCAGGTCGGCCTCTACCGGGCGGTGGTCGCGAAGGGCGCGTACCGGACCGGGGACCACGCCGTCTACATCCCCGAACAGTCCGTCCTCCCCGAGGAGTTGATCGAGGAGCTGGGGCTGACCGGCAAGCTGGCCGGCGCCCGGGCGAACCGGGTGAAGGCGGTACGGCTGCGCGGCGAGCTGTCCCAGGGCGTCGTCTGCCGGCCCGCCGCGCTCGCCGACACCGACCTGGCCGCCGCGGCCGAGCGCGGCGAGGACTTCGCCGAGCTGCTCGGGGTCGTCAAGTGGCAGCCGCCGGTGCCGACGTCGATGAGTGGTGACGTGGTCGGCGCGCCGGACCTGCTGCCCTGGGTGGACATCGAGAACCTCAAGCGCTACCCCGAGGCCTTCGCGCCGGGCGAGCCGGTGGTGCTGACCGAGAAGCTGCACGGCAGCTGCTGCCTGGTCACGTACACGGCCGCCACCGGCGAGGTGCGGGTGTCGTCCAAGGGCATCGGTGCGCAGGGGCTGGCACTGGTCGAGGACGCGCGCAACCTCTACTGGCGGGCGGTGCGCGCGTACGACATCCCGGCGGTGGCGGCCCGGCTGGCGGAGCGCCTCGGGGCCGAGCGGGTCGGCATCTTCGGCGAGGTCTTCGGCGAGGGCGTGCAGGACCTGGGCTACGGCGCCTCGGCGCGAACCGAGCGGCCCGGCTACGCGGCGTTCGACGTGTCGGCCCTCGTGGACGGACAGCTGAACTGGCTTTCGGCGGCCGAACTGCTGGACGGGGAGCTGCCGTTGGTGCCCGAACTGTGGCGCGGGCCGTTCGATCCGGAGACCGTGCTGGGGTTCGCCCGGGGCCGGGAGACCGTCTCCGGGCGTGAACTGCACCTGCGCGAGGGCGTGGTGGTGCGGCCGGTCACCGAGCGCTGGAGTCCGGTGCTCGGCGGGCGGGCGATCGCCAAGGTGGTCAGCGAGGCTTACCTGACCCGCAAGGGGGGCACCGAGTACGAGTGAGACGGGTCCGGATCCCGTGCCCGGGCAGGTCGGCCCGGTCGACCGGTCCGGGCGCGGCTCCTCTCGGTGCTGACCGCCCGTCGGTAGAGGCGGCGGGCGAGTCCCCGTACAGAAGGAGTGCCGATGGCCACCGAAGTCCTTCCCGTTCCCGAACCCGGCCTCGTGCCCGCCCCGACCTCCGCGATACCCGTGCCGGCCGGGAACCCGCTGGTCGGATCGCTGTTCGACCTCACCCGCCGCCCGCTGCGCAGCTACCTCGCGGCCCGCCGCGACCACGGCGACGTGGTGCGCTTCCAGGCCGGGCCGCCCGGGTTGCGGGCCGACTTCTACGGGGTGTTCTCGCCGGAGGGCGTCCGCCAGGTGCTGGCGGGCGAGGCGGCCAACTTCCGCAAGGAGGACCCGTTCTACGACGAGCTCCGGACCAGCGTCGGCAACGGGCTGCTGACCAGCCAGGACGCCGAGTACCAGCGCCAACGCCGGATGGTGCAGCCGCTGTTCACCCGGCGACGGGTGGACGGCTACGCGGACGCGCTCGCGCAGGAGGCGCAGTCGCTCGCCGAGCGGTGGCGGGCGGTGCCCGGCGGGGTGGTGGACGCGGCGGACGAGACGTCCCGGTTCGCGCTGCGGGCGGTCGCGCGCATCCTCTTCGGCGCGGACGTGGAGGAGGCGATAGCGGTGGTCCACCGCAGCTTCCCGGTGCTCGGCGAGTACGTGAAGGAGCGCGGCTACGCCCCGGTCCGCCTCCCGCGCACCTGGCCGACGCCGGCCAACCGGCGCGGTGCCGAGGCCCAGCGGGCGCTGTACGGGGTCTGCGACCGGATCATCGCCGAACGGGCCGCGCGGGGCGGCGGCGACGAGGGCGCGGACGACCTGCTCGCCCTGCTCGGTCGGGCCCGCGACGACAACGGCGAGCGGCTGGACCCGGCCGAACTCCGGGACCAGGTCCTGGTGTTCCTGCTCGCCGGGCACGAGACCACGGCCACCGCGCTGGCCTTCGCGCTGCACCTGCTGGCCAAGCACCCCGAGCAGCGGCGGCTCGCCCGCGAGGAGGCGCGGACCGTCCTGGCCGGGCGCGCGCCGACGGCGGCGGACCTGGACGCGCTCCCGTACATCACCCGGGTGCTGAAGGAGGCGATGCGGCTCTATCCGTCGGCGGCCCTGGGCGGGCGGCGGGCGGTCGAGGAGACCGTCATCGACGGGTACGTGATCCCGGCGGGGGCGCAGGTCGTCGTCGCGCCGCTGGTCACCCACCGGCACCCGGACCACTGGGAGGATCCGGAGCGCTTCGACCCGGACCGCTTCCTGCCGGAGGCGGAGCGGGCCCGGCACCGCTACGCCTGGTTCCCGTTCGGGGGCGGGCCGCGGGCCTGCATCGGGCAGCACTTCTCGATGCTGGAGGCGGTGCTGGCGCTGGGGGTGCTGCTGCGGGACTTCGAGGTGGAGGCGGTGGACCGGAGGGTGGCGCTCGCCCAGGGGATCACGCTGCGGGCGGCGAGTCCGATGCGGATCCGGGTGACGGCTGACAGCTGACGGCTGACGACTGACAGCTCACAGGGTTCAGCGAACAACGAACAACGAACAACAGACAGCGGACAGATGACAGATTTCAAACTCTGTTATCTGTCTGCTGTCATCTGTGCGCCGTCCGCTGGGCATACGACCGGGGCATTCGAACACATCACTCGGGCATCGCGGGCAGCTTTTCAGATCTTTGTCTGACCGATTCCGGCCCCTCGATAGCGTCCCACGCACCCCAGGCCGGAAGCGCACATGCGGTTGGCATATGCCTTCGTACGCAGTCCGCCCGGCCCGGGGAGCCCGGGCGCACCGCGTACCGCCTCCGGGCCCGACCGGTCGACCGGAGGTCCCATGGGCACCATCAACCACCTCAGCCTCGGCTGGCTGACCCCCGCCCTCTCGTACCTGATGGCCTGCGCCGGCGCGGCCCTCGGGCTGCGCTGCACGCTGCGCGGCCTGGCCGCGAGCGGCCCGGCCCGGCGGAACTGGCTGATCACGGCCGCCGCCGCGATCGGCTCGGGGATCTGGACCATGCACTTCGTCGCCATGTTCGGCTTCACCGTCGACGGCACCGAGCTGCGCTACAACGTGCCGCTGACCGTCCTCAGCCTCGTGGTCGCGGTGCTGGTCACCGGCCTCGGCCTGACCGTGGTCTGCTACGGCTGGCACCGCGGCCTCTCCCTGCTGTCCGGCGGTGTCACCACCGGTCTCGGCGTCGCCGCGATGCACTACCTGGGCATGGCCGCCCTCCGGATGCACGGCGGGCTGCACTACGACGCAGGGACGGTCGCGCTGTCCGTGCTGGTCGCGGTCGGCGCCGCCACCGCCGCGCTCTGGGCCGCCGTCACCATCCGCAACGTGTACGCGGCCGCGGCCGCCGCGATGGCCATGGGCCTCGCCGTCAGCTGCATGCACTACACCGGCATGGCCGCCGTCCACGTCCGCCTGGAGCCGACCCGGACCGGCCTCGGCGGGGTCAGTCCGATGGAGTTCGTCTTCCCGCTCGCCGTCGGCCTCGGCTCGTTCCTCTTCCTCGCCTCGGCCTTCGTGGCGCTCTCGCCGACCGCCCAGGAGCGGGCCGGCTACCGGGAGGCCGGCGAGCTGGCGATCGACGAGCTCCCCGCCGACCCCCTGTACCCCGAGCCCTCGTACCCCGAGCCCGCCCGGCACGGGCTCGCCCCGGCCGAGGCCGGGCGGCGCGCGGGCGAGGGGCGCGACACCGAGGGGCGCGACGGCGAACGGCACGGCCGCGCCGCCTGAGTCACGCCCCCTCCAGCCTCCCGCCGCCCTCCAGCCGCCCGCCCGCCACCACTCTCCCGCTCTCCCCGCCCGAAAGGCTCCTCACCCATGCGAGTAGACCGCGGTACCGCCCCCGGTGCCCGTCGGGGTGCCCATGCCGGGCCGCCCGCCCGTCCACCGCGCCCCGGTCCGTGGCTGCGCGGGCTGCGCCCCCGGACCGTCCGCGCCCGGATCATCGCCCTGCTGATGGTCCCGGTCGTCTCCGTCATCGCCCTGTGGGGGTTCGCCACCGTCACCACCGCCCAGGGCGTCTGGGGTCTGATGCGCCAGCGCGACGCCCAGCGCACGCTGCTCACGCCGGTCGCGGAGACGGTCGCCGGGCTGCAAGCCGAACGCACCGCCGTCGGTCAGTTGCTGGCCGCCCCGGCGGCCGCCCCCACCGCCGTCCGGGAGAGCGCCCTGCGCGAGGCGGCGGCGGCCACCGACCGGGCGCTCACCCCGCTGTTCCCGGACGCCCGCCGCCCCGACCGGGGCTACAACCGTGCCGACGCCCAGGGCCTGGGCGGGGACGCGGCCGCCCGGCTGGACGCGCTCGGCGGCTCCCTTGCCGCCCTGCCCGTCCTGCGCGACCGGGTCCTGGCCAGGAGCGTCGGCTGGCCGGAGGCGTACGCCGCGTACGGCGAGGCGGTGGACCGGGCGCTCGCCGCCGCCGGTGCCGTCGCACCGCTCCAGGACCGCCAGGTGGCCGCCGACGCGCGGGTGCTGCTGGAGCTGGCCCGGTCCCGTGAACTGCTCGCCCGGGAGGACGCCCTGCTGCGCGCCGCCCAGCTGTCCGGCGGGCTCGGCGACGACCAGCTGCGGGAGTTCTCCGGAGCGGCCTTCGCCCGGCGCGAGTTCGAGCGGGGCGCCGCCGCCGAGCTGCGCCCCGCCGACCGGGCGGCGCTGCTCGCCGTCACCGGCGGCCAGGACCACCGCGAGCTGGCCGGGTACGAGGACAGGGTGCGGATGGCCGCCGACGGTCGGGCGGCGGTCGCGGCGGTGCCGGCCGACCGCTGGGCGATGGTCGCGGGCAATGTGGCCGGATCCCTGCGGACCGTCGAGGACCGGGCCGGACGGCTCGCCGCCGAGCGCCAGGACCCTTACGCCCTCGGCCTGTTCACCCCGGCGGGCATGGCTGTCCTGCTCGGACTGGTCGGCGTGGTGGCCTCGTTGGTGATCTCGGTGCAGATCGGGCGCGGGTTGGTCACCGATCTGATCGGCCTGCGCAACTCGGCACTTGAGCTGGCCGGGCGCAAACTCCCCGCGACCATGCGGAAGTTGCGTGCGGGGGAGGAGGTGGACATCGAGGCCGAGGCGCCCCGGCCGGTGGGGCGGGGCGACGAGATCGGCCAGGTGCACCGGGCGCTGGGCACCGTCCAGCGGGCGGCCGTCACGGCGGCGGTCGAGCGGGCCGAGGTGCTCTCCGGGGTCTCCGGCGTGTTCGTCAACCTCGCGCGCCGCAGCCAGGTCCTGGTGCACCGCCAACTCACCCTGCTGGACGCGATGGAGCGCCGCACCGACGACCCGTCCGAGCTGGCCGACCTGTTCCGCTTGGACCACCTGACCACCCGGATGCGCCGCCACGCCGAGGGCCTGATCATCCTCTCCGGGGCCGCTCCCGGTCGGGGCTGGCGCCGGCCCGTCCCGCTGGTGGACGTGGTGCGCGCGGCCGTCTCGGAGGTCGAGGAGTACGCCCGGGTCGAGGTCCATCCGCTGCCACGGGCCGCGGTGGTCGGCCACGCCGTCGCCGACCTCACCCACCTGGTGGCCGAACTCGTCGAGAACGCCACCGGGTTCTCCCCGCCGCACACCCGGGTGCACATCCGGGGCGAACGGGTCGGCAACGGCTTCGCGTTGGAGATCGAGGACCGCGGCCTCGGTATGGGGCCGGAGGTGCTGGCCTCGGCCAACCGCAGGATCGCCGCCGCCGAGCAGAGCGACCTCTTCGACAGCGACCGGCTCGGCCTGTTCGTGGTCAGCCGGCTCGCCCGGCGGCAGGACGTCAAGGTCTCGCTGGTGACCTCCGCGTATGGCGGCACCACGGCGGTGGTCCTGCTGCCGACCACGCTGCTGGCCGACGAGACGGCCGAAGTGGAGGCGGAGGCGGGGGCGGAGGCCACGCGGTACGGCTTCGAGCCGGTGCCGCCCCTGCCGTGCGCGGCGGCGCCGGGCGGCGTGGCGATCGGGGCGGGGCCGACGGGGCCGGTGTTCGGCGAGCGGGCACAGCACGCCGGCCCGGAGCGGGAGTTCACACCGATGCACGGTCACGCGACGGAGCCGACGTGCGGCCCCAGCGGTGTCCCGAGCAGTGATCTGAGCGGCGAGCCGAGGCGCCGGGAGCACCCGCAGGACAGGGCAGGTGACGGGCTTCCGGCGGCGGGTGGGCCGCCGTCGGAGGGCGGGGCGCTGCTGCCGTTCGGTGCCCGGGGCACTGACCCCGCGCCGGTGCGCCGCACCCCCTACCGGGCCTCCGGTGCCCGGGTGGCCGGTCCGGCTGCGGACGGGGGCGCGGGTGCGGCCGCCCGTCCGCAGTCCGGGCTGCCGCAGCCGTACGGCGCGGAGCCGTACCGTACGGAACGCCGTTCGGAGCCGGCACCCGGACCGGGCCCGCGCGGCCCCCGTCCGGACGGCCCCCGACCGGACTGTCAACGAGCGGACAGCCGACGATCGGACGGCGCCCGACCGGACGGTCCCCGAGTCGACCCGGGCCCCGAGGAGTTGCCGCGCCGGACCCGCCAGGCGAGCCTCGCACCGCAACTGCGCGAGGGCCCGGTCCGTCCGACCGCGCACAGCCGTCGTACGGCCACCGCAGCCACTGCCGCCGCGGCCTCGGTCGGCTCCGGCTCCGGTTTCGGCCCCGGGTCCGGCGACGGCTTCGGCGCCGCGGGCCGCAGCCCCGAGGAGGCGCGGGCGGCGATGTCGGCCTTCCAGAACGGATGGGCGCGCGGTCTGTATCCGGAGGGTCGGCGGGACGGGCAGCCCGCCGACCCCCCGAAGCCGCCGCGGGCGCGCCACCCCCAACCCCCGTCCCGACCCGAAGGAGAGCGTCCGTGATCGCCACCACCCACCGCGCGGGGGAGCTGAACTGGCTCCTCGACGAACTGGTCCAGCGCGCCCCCGAGCTCCGCTTCGCCGTGATGCTCTCCGCCGACGGCCTGGCCATGGGCACCTCGGCCGGCCTGGCGCGGGAGGACGGGGAGCATCTGGCGGCCGTCGCCTCCGGGTTCCACAGCCTGGCCAAGGGCGCCGGCCGGCACTTCGGCGCGGGTGAAGTCCGCCAGACCATGGTCGAGTTGGAGGGCGGCTACCTGCTGGTCGCGGCGGCGGGGGAGGGCACCTGCCTCGCCGTGTTCACCACGGCCCGGGCCGACCTCGGCCTGGTCGCTTACGAGATGGCCAGGCTGGTCCGCCGGGTCGGGGAGCACCTGAGCGCTCCGCCGCGGAGGGTGGGCGGCCGGTGAGTCCGGTGCCCCACCCGCACCGGGGGCGACATCCCGAGCACCCGAGGGCCGAACCCGGCGGTCACCCCCGCAACCCGCTCGCGGCCGCCCACCGGGCCCGCTGGTACGACGACGACGCCGGGCCGCTGGTCCGCCCGTACGCGATGACCAGGGGGCGCACCGGGGGCGGGGAGCAGCGCTTCGACCTGATCGCCGTGGTGGTCACCGAACTCCCCGACCCGGCGCTCGTACCGGACGCGCCCGAACCGCCGGTCGGCCCGGAACAGGCGCGCATCCTCGCGCTGTGCCGGGGCACCCCGCTGTCCGTGGCCGAGCTGGCCGCCGAGCTCGACCTGCCGGTGGGCGTCGTGCGGGTGCTGCTCGGCGACCTGCTGGCGGCCGGGCTCATCCGGGTCCGCCGTCCCGTCCCGCCCGCCCTGCTCCCCGACGAGCGCATCCTCCAGGAGGTCATCCGTGGACTCCGTGCACTCTGACCACCCGTCCGACCCGTCCGACCCGTCGGCACTGCCCGCCCCGTCCGATCCGTCCGATCCGTACGGCGGGTCGGACCCGTTCGACACCGAGGATCCCGACGACGCCGTGCTGGCGCTCAAGATCCTGGTGGCGGGCGGCTTCGGGGTCGGCAAGACGACGCTGGTCGGCGCGGTCAGCGAGATCCGGCCGCTGCGCACCGAGGAGCGGCTGACCGAGGCCGGACGGGAGGTGGACGACCTCGACGGCGTGGAACGGAAGTCCACGACCACGGTGGCGATGGACTTCGGTCGGATCACCATCCGCGAGGGGTTGGCGGTCTACCTGTTCGGCACCCCGGGGCAGGACCGGTTCTGGTTCCTCTGGGACGAACTGGCCCAGGGGGCGCTCGGTGCGGTGGTGCTCGCCGACACCCGCCGGCTGACCGACTGCTTCCCGGCCGTCGACTTCTTCGAGCACCGGGGAATCCCCTTCGTGGTCGCGGTGAACCGTTTCGCCGGGACGCGGGAGTTCGGGCCGGAGGAGGTTGCCCGCGCGCTGGACCTGGACGCGGGTACGCCGGTGCTGATGTGCGATGCGCGCCACCGGGCCTCGGGCAAGGAGGTGCTGATCAACCTGGTCGAGCACGCGGGCCGGGTGCACGCCGCCCGGCTGCTCGCGGACGTCTCGCCGGTGGGCTGAGGCGGCGGCTGGGAGGTGCCGGCGGGCGGACAGCGTGCGAATGACAACTCACAACCGACGGATGACAGATGACAGCTGACAGATTTCGAAATCTGTCAGCTGTCATCTGTCAGTTGTCATCTCTCAGCGGTTCCGGGCCTGGCGGTTCAGCTGTGCCACTGGAACACGATCCGGGTCCAGCTGGACCCGGGGCAGTTGCCCCAGACCGCCCAGGCCTGCGGCCGCGCGCCGATCCACAGGCCGGCGCTCGACGAGCCGTCGGCACAGTAGGTGATGGTGCGCAGTCGTCCGGAGTAGACGTTGCAGCTTCCCTCCCAGCGCCAGCCGTAGTCGGCGGTGATGACGCAGCGGTAGGTCGCGGTCGCGACGGTGTTCCAGTCCGTGTCGGTCTCGGGGGTGATGGCCTGGGTCCGGACCGTCGCCGCGGCGGCCGGCAGGGCGGTGGTCCCGAGCACGCCGAGGGCGGCCGTGGCGGCCAGCCCGAACGTGGCGATCTTCCTGGCGATGCAACCTCGCACGGTGGTTCTCCTTGCTCAGGGGTTCTCGTCGGGCGGAGCCGTCCCCGGTGGCCGGGGCGTCCGCGCGGAGGCGAAGTCCCGCTTCCTGGACGATTGGTGACATCGTGCACACGAATGACTGCGCACAGTGAGACGACGAACTATGATGTGACCTGTGTCACAAGTCATTCGGTCGGCTCAAGACCCCTGCGGCCAGGGCGGACCGGGTGCTCGGGGTGCCGATTTCCGGGGAGAGCGGCATGGCGGATTGCAGCGGTCGGAATGCGGGCGGCGGACGGGAAGAGGGCTTCGGTCCGAGTGGGGGCGGCGGTCAATCGGCCGAATTCAACCGGGTGTTCACGGATCTCCTGCCCAGACTCCAGCAGGCGGCGGTCTCCCTCGCCGGCGGTCCGGTCGGCGCCGGGGACGTCGTCCACGAGGCGTACCTGCGGATCGCCCGCCGGCCGGAGCGCTTCCTCGGCCATCCGCAGCCGTATGCCTACGCGTTCACCACGATGGTGAACATCCTGCGCGACCAGTGGCGCCGGGAGCGTCGGCGGGTGTCGATGCCCGAGGTGCCGGAGGCGTGCGACACCGTCGAGCGGGACCGGGGGGAGTTCGATCCCCGGTCCGGTGGGATGGCCGAGTTGCAGGCGCGCTGGGAGGTGGTCCGCCTGCTGGGCTTCCTGACCGTCAAGCAGGCCCGCGCGGTGGCGCTGGTGGACCTCGACGGCTACAGCGTCGACGAGGCCGCCGAACTGCTCGGGCTGCACCGCAGCACGCTGGCCGTCACCCGGCGCCGCGCCCACGGCCGACTGCGCGCCGTCCTCCAGCGGGAACGCGAACGCGAACGGGAGGTGGCGTTCGAATGGGAGCAGGGGTGCAAACGGGAGCGCGAGCGGGAGCACGAGCGGAGCTGAGGGTGCGGAGGTGCGCGTGGCGGCGGGCGTGCGTGGCGGCGGGCGTGCGAGCGCCTCCCCGACGCACCGAGCTGACGACAAGTCAGCTGATGCGCCGCCCCGGCCCGTACCCTGCGAATCGTGATCATCCACCAGCACGGCCACCTGCGCGCACTGGCCGAGGACGGCCGCTGGCCCGAGCTGCTCGCCGCCTACCGGCAGGGCCGCGCGGCCGCCGTGGCGGAGGCGGGCGAGGAGGCCGCGGCCGTGCTGACGGCGCCACTCGGCCACCTGATCGCCTATGCGGCGCCGCCCGAGCTGGCCGTCCGGCTGTTCGACCAGGACGGCGGCGCGGGGACGGCCGCCGGGGAGGCCGACCACGACGCCGGCCCGCTCTGGGAGGTGCTGGCGACCCGGCACTCCTGGCTGCGGCTGGCCCCGCTGCTCGGTCCGGCCCGGGTGCGACGGCTGGTCGCGCACACCCGGGCGCTGCTCGGCGAGGACCTCTCGTACGGGGCCGAGCCCGACCCGGAGGGCGTGCCGCTGCGCCTGGAGCCCTGGGAGGCGGCGGGCTGGGACGAGGCGGCCCGGGTGCGCGAGTACCTGCCCGGCGGGGGCGCGCGCAGTGCGCTGCTGACCCTGCCGGCCAGCCGGGAGGGCCTGGGCGAGGTGGAGCTGCCCCCGGTGGCGTGGTCGGCCGGACGGCCGGACGGACCGCGGGTCGCCCGGGCCCTGGAGGGGCTGGGCGCGCTCGCGCCCTGGACGGAGACGGCCTGCGTCCGCGGCCAGGCCCCGGCGGCGGCCGCCCTGCTGGCCCGCGACCGGCGGGTGGTCGGCGGGTACCTGCCGTTCGCGCTCGTCTACCCGGCGCTGGTGCGGTCCGCCGCCGTGGAGCGGGCGCAGGGCTGCGCGCACGGGAGGTTGGGGCTGTGGCGGGCGCTGGCCGCGATGGCCGGTGTGGACGGCCTGGACGGTCCGAAGAATCCGGAGAGTCCGGAGGGGGCGGGCGGGGTGGACCGGGGCGAGGTGAACGCGTTGGTGGACCGGATGCGCTGCTTCACCTGGCAGGAGCCGTCGGCCGGGCTGCACCATCTGCACGTCGTGCTGGAGGACCCGGCCGGCGGGGTGTCCTGGGTGGTCAGCGGCTCGCAGGAACTGTGACGAGCGGGCCGGGGGCCTGTCCGGGCCCGACGGGGAGCGTCGGCCGGACGGAAGAACGAGGACCCCCGGCCCGGCGCCCGTTTCCGGGGGTTGGTGCTGT
>NZ_JBHVET010000010.1:0-35492 GCF_042802135.1 Kitasatospora sp. NPDC057512 | reverse complement strand
CGCCTGTACATCACACCCCGTACGGTGGGCACCCACATCGAGCACATCCTCGCCAAGCTCGACCTCCCCAACCGCGCGGCCGCCGCCGCCCGCGCCGCCGCCTGGGGCATCCGGCCCGCCCGCTGACCCCCCCCCGTCGGTCGCACGCCGCGTCAGGTCGGCGGGTACCGGCGGCGACGCCCTCCCTCCCTGGACCCGAGGTCGACGGCCGCCTTGACGAGCCGCGGGCGGCGCCCGGCCGCGGTGACGTGAACCGAGGCGGCCGGGACGTGAACCGAGGTGGCTGGGACGTGAACCGAGGTGGCCGGGACGTCCCGTCGCGTTGCCCCCGGCTCTGCCCGTCCACCCCTGGTGTCGGTGGACCCCACCACGTACAGACAAAGAACCGATACGGCGAACCGGAGACGAGGACCCTTGCACGATCACCAGAGGAATCGGGACACCGAAACACCCACCCGTCGCACCCCGGCCCCCTCACCTCTGCGGTCGTCGGCGCCGGGAGCCGTCCGGAACGGCCTCCTGGGCCTCCAGAGCACGGCCGGCAACGCGGCTGTCGTCCGGCTGCTCCGCCGGGCCGCCGAAGACCGGCCGTGGCCCGAGGGCCCGCCCGTCGTCCAGCGTTCCACCGTGCACCAGGTGCTCCGCGCGGCCGGCCGGCCGCTGGACGACCGGACCCGCGGCGACATGGAAGCCCGGCTGGGCGCGGACTTCTCCGACGTGCGCCTGCACACCGGTGCCGCGGCGAAGGACTCCGCGGCAGAGGTGGGTGCCCGCGCGTACACCTCCGGCAGCCACATCGTCATCGGCGAAGGAGGCGCGGACCGGCACACCCTCGCACACGAGCTCACCCACGTGATCCAGCAGCGGCGCGGACCGGTCGCCGGGACGGACCGCGGTGACGGGCTGTCGATCAGCGACCCGTCCGACCGCTTCGAGCGGGAGGCGGAGGCCAACGCCCACCGCGCCCTGTCCCGCCCGGGCCCGCGCTCCGCCCCGCCGGAACAGGAGCCCGTCGGGGCCGGCCGGACGCACCGCCCGGCCGTCCAGCGCTTCATGGCCCCCAAGCCCAGCGGCCCGGCGGCCGAGTGGGAGCAGGCCGCCCGGGCCTACCTGCTGGAGAACTGGAACGGCATAGCGACCCGCTACACACGCGTGGTGCTGGGATCCGGGGACGAGGAGACCGTGGAGCAGGCGGACCTGCTGGCCGCCATCGACAAGGTGTCGCCGGGCATCGCCAAGACCCTGGGGGGAGTGAAGCGCAACGCCGCGGTCGAGACGGGGAAGCTCACCGCGGCACTCCGCGGCCTGAACGTCATGGAGGAGGAGACCGCGCTGGCGACGACCTCCGCCAAGCAGGACAATTCCATGCCGGTGAAGGAGATCCTGGTCGGCACCGAGTTCACCTTCAGCGACGGAGTGCTCAACGGCCAGGAGGGCATCGGCAAGAACGACCCCTATGCGCTCCGGGTGGACATCGGCGGACTGACCGGGGAGGAGGACGCCAGGGCCAAGCGCACCATCAACTACGCGAAGAAGAAGGCGGAGGCGTGGTGTGCGGTGGTGAAGGCCGCCGGCGCGCCGGGGGGCTTCACGCTGGCCGTGACGGACGTGACGGTGAAGGGGCATCCCGGAACCCGGTTCACCTACACCAACGGCAACGACGACTGGTGGTGGGAGATCACCCTGGACGACGGCTGCCTGGAGACCCGCACCTCCCCGCTCTCCATCGAAGGGCTGGGCGCCAACCACATCAGGGCCATCATCCGCAGCCACATCTTCGACGCGGCCGCCGCCGTGGGGCTCACCGTGGACCCGACCAAGTACGGCGGTGGCGGACACCTGTCCCTGGACAGCAAGACGGCGTTCGGCGGAAGCGTCGAGCTGTTCGTCGAGTCGATGCGGAAGTGGGAGACGGACTGGGAGCTGTGGAAGAGGACGTTCGGCGCCGCCCCGCGCGAGTCCGACACGGAGAACGCGCCCTGGACCGGTGACCTCCCCCAGAATCCGCTGCCGGCGCTGCTGACGCTGCTCGACGAGATCCGCGACCAGGCACGGGCCGGAAAAACCGACCTGGCGACGGCGGTCCGTGACCTCCAGGCGCACCTGGTGGAGCTTCCCCTGCACGCCGACGCCAGCCCGCGACTGCGCGACAAGGTGCAGGAGCACCCCGGGGACCGGCTGCACTACCAGGCCGTGAACCTCGAACACATGGGGGAGGACACCCCGGCGGACCAGCGCCGGGTCGAGTTCCGCGACATCCAGGCACAGCGGGACTACACCCAACTCCTGACGGACCTGAGCTACCTCGGCCGTCTCCTGCAAGGGGTGCGGATGGAGGTCCAGATCGAGCAGGGGAACCGCCTGGCGGACCGCCACGGCTTCTGACCGGGACGGTCCGGGGCCGACGTCAGGGCGACCAGGGTGCGGCTTCGGCCGGGGGTCGAGGCCGCCGGAGGACCGAGAGGTGCGGTACTACCCGGATCGAGCGGTGGTCCGCTGTCCTGTCCGGCGCGCCGCCGCAGGCCTGCCCCTCGTGCGGCGTGGGGCTGCATGCGTGACACCTGCTGCCAGCCCGGGCCCTGGGCGTCCGGCGCATCCGCCGCCAACGGCTTCAACGGCACCAACGCGTACGTCCAGCTGCCCGCCAACACCTCTCCCAAGCACTGGGGCGCGGCGACCGTCGAGCTCTGGTTCAAGACCACCGCTCCCGGCGTGCTGTACGGCTACCAGTCCTTCCCCCTCGACGGGAAGCCGAACGGCTCGACCGACCGCTGGAACCCGGCGCTCTACATCGGCTCGGACAAGAAGCTCTACGGCACCCTGTGGACCGGCTCGGCCAACAACGCCCTGGTCTCGGCGACCACGGTCGCCGATGGCGCCTGGCACCACGTGGCCCTGGCTGGTGACGGCTCCGGCCAGACGCTCTACCTGGACGGCTTCCCCACCGCTACCAGCACCACGGCGCTGCCCATCACCTACAACGGGTCGGAGTATGCCTTCCTCGGTGCCGGCTGGGCCGGTGGTGGCTGGCCGAACGCACCGTCGGACCAGGTCGGTTACTTCAACGGCGCCATCGCCGACTTCTCGATCTTCCGGTACCGGCTCACCAAGGACACGGTTTCCGGCCACTACAACCGCGCGACCTCTGCCGCCGTGGTCGGCGGCATGGACGCGGCGAGTGCCTATCGCACCAAGGTGATCCAGGACAGCGCCGTCGGCTACTGGCGGCTCAACGACCCGTCCGGTTCGTACGCTGCGAGCCAGCTCGGATCCGCCCGCCCGGACGTCAACGCCGGCAACCTGACCGATGTCCTGTTGAACGGCAACGGCCCCTCCAGCGACCCCAACCAGAGGTCGGCCGTGTTCAACGGCACCACCTCGCAGATCCAGCTCCCGCCCGACGCCGCCCCCGTCCGCGGGGCGGCCAGCATCGAGCTGTGGTTCAAGACCACCAGCGGCGGTCCGTTGTACAGCTACCAGGACTTCCCCATCGGCGGCACACCCGGGAGCTGGAACCCCGCCCTGTACGTCGGTTCGGACGGCCGCCTTCGCGGCGAGTTCTGGATGGGCTCGGGCGCCGTCATGACCTCCGACCGGACGGTCAACGACGGGAAGTGGCACCACGTCGTGCTCGCCGCCGACGACAGCGGGCAGACCATCTACATCGATGGACAGGTCAGCGCCTCCGACACCAGCGGACGCAAGATCACCTTCAACGGCACGCCGTACGTCTACCTCGGCGCCGGTTCCACCTCCGGCTGGCCCGAGGGCGGCGCCGACCACTTCACGGGAAACATCGCGGAAGCCTCCTACTACACCAGCCGACTCGACGCCGCCACGGTGGCCGCCCACTACAAGGCCATGGGCAACGGTGGAACCGCCAAACCCGTCACCACCGCCGTCGTCACGGACCCGGGCGGATACAAGCTGACCTACCAGTACGACACCCGCTCCTCCCAGCTGCTGTCCCGCACCGACGGCTACGGCAACAGCACCCGCTACACCTACGACACCGCCGGGTACCTGTACGCCGTCAGCGACCCGAACGGACACACCATCACCACCGGGCACGACGTGCGCGGCAACACGGTCTCCCGAACCACCTGCCGCGGCGCCGGGAGCTGCCAGACCAGCTTCGCCACGTACTTCCTGGACAGCGGTAGTCCGTTCAACCCGGCCAACGACAAGATCCTCACCTCCAGCGATGGACGGTCCTCGGGACCCGGCGACACCACCTACACCACCCGCTACGCCTACGACGCCCAGGGCCAGCTGGCCTCCACCACCCTCCCGGCCACGCCGGACTTCCCCAAGGGGCGGGTCAGCTACATCCTGCGCACCATTGCAATCGGCCAGGCCCCGGGCGGTGGAAGCATGGTCCCGTTCGGGCTGGTCCGGGCACAGACCGGCCTGCTCGACGCGGCAGCCTACCCGGATCCGGAAAACGTCCCCGCCGATCAGCAGACCACGTACACCTATCGGACCAACGGCGACGTCGCCTCCGTCGCCGCGCCGATGCGGCCCACGGTCAGCTACGGCTACGACAACCTGGGACGCACCAGCAGCGAGTCGTACAGCTGCGACGACTGCCCTGGCGGCACCGCCACCGCACCGCGGGAACTCCGGACCGACTACACCTGGGACGGCCAGGGCAACCAGGTCACCCGCACCGACCCGTACACCACCGACGCCGTCACCGGCACCAAGCACACCCGGCGGACCACGACCGCGTACGACGTGGATGGCAACCAAGTCAGCCAGACCGTTGCCGACACCACCGGTGGCGACCAGCCGCGTACCACGACCTGGACGTACGAGAGCGACACCAGTCGGGTGAAGCAGGTCAAGGACCCCGGCGGCCACCCCACCTCCTACACCTACGACCGCTACGGCAACGTCGCCACCCGGACCGACGCCGCCGGCACCACCTACAGCTACAGCCACTCGCCGATGGGCCAGCTGCAGCAGACCGCAGTCAGCAACTACACCGGCAGCAGCGCGACACCGACCGCACCTCGCTGGCAGGTCATCGGCTCGCTCGGCTACGATCCGGCAGGCCGCCTCGCCACCGACACCGACGCGATGGGGCGCACCACCCACACCTACTACAACGACGACAACACCGTCGCCGAGGTGGACCTGGACGGCTACCACAACGCCGACGGCACACTGCGCAACGTGGTGCTCCAGCAGAACACCTACGACAATGCAGGCCACCTGACCCAGCAGGTGACCGGCGGTGGCAAAACAACCACCGTGACCGCTTACGATCCGGCCGGGCGGATCGTAAGCACAAGTGCCGACCCCGGCGGTCTCAACCGCACCACCAACTACACCTACGACGTGGCCAACCGGCCGACCAGCGTGGTGAGCAGCGGAGGTGCCGATGCGAGCACGGCCCAGACTGACTACGCCTACGACGTCACCGGGAACCTGGTCAAGCAGACCGCCCGCAACCAGCCCGCCGACTCGGTGGTGACGTACGGCTACAACAGCCGTGGCCTGCGCACCAGCACCATCAGCCCCAACGGCAACGCGGCCGGCGCCGACCCGGTTGCCTACACCAGCAGCGTCGGGTATGACGAGGCCGGCCGGCCCACCGTCAGCACCGGTCCGCTGATCAGCGCCGAGGCCTACGACCCGGCCACCCGCGGTAGCAAGCCGCAGCAGGTCCGTCCGATCAACCGGACCGGCTACGACACGTTCGGCCAGACGGCCTCGCAGGTCGACGCCCTGGGTGGCACCGTCACCTACACCTACGACCTGGACGGGAACCGCGTCGGCGTGGCCGGCGCCGCGTACACCGACCCGCAGTCCGGCAACACGATCACCCCGGCCTCCACGATCGAGTACGACGTGCTCGGTCGGCCCGTCACCAGTGTCGTCGACCCGACCGGCCTCAAGCTGACCAGCACCATGCGGTACGACCAGTTCGGCAACGTGGTGCAGACGACGCTGCCGCCCAGCGGAGGCGTCACCGCGCCGGCCGTCACCAAGTCCTACGACCTCGACGGCGAACTGCTCTCCACCACCGGTCCGACGGGCGCGATCAGCCAGTCGACCTACGACGACCTCGGGCGGCGCATCACCAGCACCCAGTTGGAGCGCTACCCGGCCACGGCGGCCTACACCTCCACCTTCACCTACGACGACGCGGGCAACCAGCTGACCTCCACGACGCCCGGCGGCGCCGTGAGCAAGGTGGGCTACAACGCCGTCGGCCAGGTGCTCAGCGCCACCGACCCGGCCGGGGTCACCGTCCGCCAGGCCTACGACGGCCTCGGCCGGAGCAATCGGGTGACCAAGTCGGACGGCACCGCGATCGTCACCGGCTACGACCG
This sequence comes from Kitasatospora sp. NPDC057512, assembly GCF_042802135.1. NCBI lineage: Bacteria > Bacillati > Actinomycetota > Actinomycetes > Kitasatosporales > Streptomycetaceae > Kitasatospora > Kitasatospora sp. NPDC057512. Next base: position 29,151 of record NZ_JBHVET010000010.1, on the reverse strand, counting down.
GCTCGGGCGGACGCTGAGCAGGTCCGACCTGGACACCACGGGTGCCACCGTGGCGACCCAGTACGCCACGTACGACCCGGACGGCAATGTCCTCACCGCCACCGACAAGGTGGCGAACAGCGCCGACACCGCCGCGCACGCACGCACGTTCAGCTACAACCCTGCCGGGCTGGTCGTCCAGCAGGTCGAACCGGTCGGCGCCGGCCAGACGATCACCACCTCCACCGGCTACGACGCCGGCGGGCGCAAGACCCGCTGGACCGACGGGAAGAACATCCCGGTCTACTACACGTACAACTCGCTCGGGCTCCCCGAGTCGACCGTCGAACCGGCCACCACAGCCCACCCCGCGGCCGCCGATGGACTGTTCACCACCAGCTACGACGCGGCCGGGCGGGCCGTTGCCCTGACCGAGCCGGGAGGGGTGGTCCGCCGCCGCAGCTACGACGGCGCGGGCAACCTCACCCAGGAGACCGCCTCGGGCGCCGAGGTGGCGACACCGAACCGCACCCTCGGCTACGACGCCGCTGGGCGGCTGAAATCCGTCGGCACCCCCGGCACGACCCCCGACACCTACACCTACAACGACCGCGGCCAACTGCTCACTTCGGCGGGTCCTGGCGGTACCGGAAGCTACACCTACAACGGCGACAGCCGGATGACCGCCCGCACCGACGCGGCCAGTACCACCTCGTTCGGCTACAACGAAGCGGGGCAACTCACCAGCGCCAGCGACCCGCTCACGGGTGCGACCGTCGGCTACGACTACGACACGGCCGGTCGCCTCACCACCGAGCGCTACGCCACCGGCGGTGGTACCCGCACCTACGGGTACGACAACCTCGGCCGGCTCCGCGACGACACCGTCAAGAACCCGAGCGGGGCGACGGTCGCCTCGATCGGCTACGGCTATGACCTCAACGACCGGCTGGCGTCGAAGACGACGACCGGCACGGTCGGGGCCGCCACCAGCCAGTACGGCTACGACCTGGCCGGGCGCCTCACCAGCTGGAACAACGGAACCACTTCCACCGCGTACACCTGGGACGCGGCCGGCAACCGCACTGCGGCGGGTGGCGTCACCTCCACCTTCGACGAGCGCAACGAGCTGCTGAACGACGGCACAACGACCTACAGTTACTCGGCTCGTGGCACGTTGACGGGCAGCACGGCCAAGGACTCCCAACCCAAGGACGTTCAGTTCGACGGCTTCGACCGGATGGTCAAGGAAGGACCGTCCACCTACACCTACGACTCGACCGACCGCGTCGCCCAAGCAGGGAACACCACCTTCACCTACGACGGCGGCTCCAACAACGTCGTCACCGACGGCACTGTCGGCTACACCCGCACCCCCGGCGGCCGGATCCTCGGCACGGCAGCGGCAGGCTCAACACCCAACCCGCGCCTGGTGATCAGTGACCAGCACACCGACGTGGTCGCCACCATCGACCCCTCGGGGAAGAGCGTCGCCGGCTCGACGGCTTACGACCCCTTCGGCAAGCCCACGGCGAGCTCCGGTGTCACCAACTCCCTGGGCTACCAGGGCGGGTGGACCGACCCGGCCTCGGGCGACGTCAACATGGCCGCCCGCTGGTACCGGCCGGGCAGCGGCACCTTCGCCTCACGCGACTCCTGGCAGTTGGGCACCAGCCCGTCCATCCAGGCGAACCGGTTCACCTATGGCAACGGGGATCCGGCTGATCTGACCGACCCATCGGGGCACAACCCCTGCGGGCGCATACCTGCTTGGATCTGGCTTCCTCGACTGCAGTGCGAGGAAATCAACTGGATCGTCAACGGCGACGAGGAGAATCATGTCTCCACGTTTGACTGGTCGCCGCAGCCTCCCTCCAAGCCGCAGATCAACTGCGACAAGTACTGGTGGACGACTGACTGCGGTGGTAACGGTTACCGCAGCAATCCGGGCCCGAATTCGGGACCGCCGGAGGCTCCGATCAACATCCTCGGCCCGATTCCCGGCCGCGGCGGCCCCGGAAGCGGAGGCGGTGGCCGGAACAAGCCGGGACCGCACCACAAGCGCCCCGGCCCACGGCCTCCTGGGCCTAATGTGCCCCGGCCCAAGCCGCCGGCAGACTCCCGCCCGACCAACGACAACGACCGCCCGTACGCGAACCCGAACCCAATCGACTTCTTCACCGACACCATTGTCGCCGTGGGAACCGCCGTGGTCACCACCGTGGTCGTCGATGGCACAGCGGTCGTTGTCGGCACCGCCACCACGGTCGGCGCTGGTATCGTCGCCGGCACCGATGCCATCATCGACGTGGCGACCGACCTGTGGTTCTTCAAAGAAACAGACAGCAGGCCTGGTGGGAAGAACCAATGGCGCCGCAAGGATAAAGAATGCGACGAGGGCGTGGGTTTCTCCTCCACTGGACACGCGCTTTACGCGCCGAGGGAGAAGTACTTCGATGCCACAACCCAAATGAATGAGTGTCGAGCGGTGGGTGTCTGGTTCCAGCTCGATGCCAGCGACTACAATCCGACGGACACAGCGCCAAGTTACACCCAGACTGGAGGCATGAAGCCGCCCGGCTATGCGGAGATGAGGGCCAAGGGTGGAGAGCCGCGCAACGGGCACATCCTGCCCAAGGTGGCCTTCGGTGACGGGAAGGATCTGCGGAACCTGGTCGCCGAGTATGAGAAGACGAACAGTCCATACCTCAGCACCGGCGTGGAGAAGGACATTCGTGACGCGCTAGTTGCAGAAAGGCACGTCGTCGGCACTATTCGCGTGACGTACCCAAATCAGGGTACGGGGGTATATTTCTCGAAGCACTATGACTACCTCGTCGTTGAGGAAAATAGGGAGGTTCATTGCATCGTCTACCAGGCGCCGACGGCGGAAGGCGGGAGGACCAACGGTGACAACAAGTGCCCGAACATGAAATCGAATCTGCCGTAGATGGGAAAGTGGACATGGAATTCATAGACCGGATTTTTAGGCTGATCGGTCCGGGGGGGCGAAATTCCGTTTCGGCGGAGGCGTGGTGTGCGGTCAGCCACGCCGCAGGAGTCGAGCTGCCCGACGATTACAAGCAGATCGTCGAGACGTATGCACCTGTCTGCCTCAGTAGTCATTTGACGATTCGTCACCCCGATACCGAGTTCTTCAACCTGGCCGCATGGCTGTCGAGCTCGCTGGCCGATCTGGCCGTCCTCGACTGGATCGCCAACGACGGGCCCGAGTATCACGGCGAGGTCCCGACCTTCGGCGGGCCGTATGGGCTGATCCCGGTGGCGAGCACCGATCGGCGGGAGACGGTCTTCCTCCGGCAACGTGCGGCGGAGACCGGGGACTGGGTCGTGGTCAGCCTGGCGGCGGACGGAGGGGTCTTCCACGAGTTCGAGCAGAGCTTCTCCGAGTGGCTCTTCCGGTACCTGTCCGGGGAGGAGATGGTGGGCCGCAACAGCGCGATCCGTCACCGGGACCGGCTGCTCGTTGAGAATCTGCCGAAGTTCCCCGGCGACATCGTGACGAGTAGGCGCGGTCCGGCGGCGGAAGACTGAGCGGTCCGGCCGAATCGTGTGACCGGTTCCGCGCTGTCGGCCGTGATCCGTCAGGTTTGCTTGGTTCACCCTCCCGGCGCGGACTGTCGCCGGGGCCCAGCCCGCCAGTCCGTTCCGGGGCCGTCGCGGACATGCAGACCGTCGCCCAAGATGACGGCCGGTTCCGTGCTGCTCCTGTCTGCTGCCACGATGTTGAGCGCTGGTCTTTCCGGTGTGCTCCGGACCCGGTTGTACCGGGAGGTCAGAGCCGGCGGCGAGAAGGGGTCCGCCCCCTGCCCCCCTGCGCGTCTCCGCGCTTGAGGCGGAGACGAGCCAAGGGTGACGCGGGACACGGTCACCAGGGGCGGTACCAGCGGCAGTGAATCGGACGCCGTCCACGGGATGGCCCCGGCACTGTCAGCGGCTCGGTCCTCCGTCGGTGAGGGCGAGGTGTGGGAGGGCGCTCCCCGACCATGCCCGGGCTGGGGGTCAGGCTTCGGCCGGGGTGGGGGCGGTGAGGGGGGCGAAGGTCCGGCGGAGGTCGACGACGGTGGTCGGGCCCTTCACCCAGGCGAGCGGGGCGTGGTGCACCCGGACCCCGGCCGGCTCCTGGAGCAGGGCCTCGCCGGCCGCGTTCCGCGGCCACTCCACCGAGCCGGTGGCGGTGCGGGCGGGGACCAGCCAGTAGTCCCCCCGGGTGTAGGCGCCGCCCGGCCGGAAGTACACCTGGACGCCGTCCTCCAGGTCGAGCCAGGCGCCCTCCGCGAGCTGGAGGGCGCCGCCGGCCAGGGGCAGGGCGTCCCGGCCGCGGGCCTCCCGGTGGTCCCAGCGGCGCAGGAAGGGGTGGAGTTCGGCCAGCCGCCCGACCCCCGGGGCCGGCTCGGCGGACAGCCGCACCCGGCGGCCCGGCAGGTCGATCTCCTCCACCTGGAGCAGGTTCGCCGCCTCGTCCCGGCTGACGTACGCGCTGTCCGCGACCTCGACCCGGTCGCCCACCGAGAGGCCGAGCTTGTCGTCGTCGCCCAGCGTGTCCAGGGCGACCCAGACGCCCTCGACCGAGGCGATCGGAAGGACCACCGAGCCGTTCTCCCGGGACCACTTGAAGGTGGCGCCGCCCTCGGCCGAACCGCCGTGGTGGACCTCCACCCGGTACAGCTGGTTCTCCGGGCCCCGGTAGCCGGCCTCGGGGTGCGCCAGGCACGGGTCCTCGCTCGCCCGCTCCGGCCGCCGGGCCCGCGCGGCCAGCCAGGAGGAGGGCCGCTCGCGGGGCGCGGCCCAGGTGTCGAAGGCCTCCAGCACCCGGGACGGACCGCCGTCCGGCACGTTCAACTCCGAGGCGGGAAGGGCCAGTACCTGCCAGACGATCTTGGCCCGGGCCGCCGTGTCGGGCATCGCCGCGCCGAGCGCGACCTCGCGGATCTCCGGGTCCTCCACGGCGGTGACGCTGCGCTCCCAGACCTTCAGGTAGACCAGGAACGGGAACGCGCCGGGCAGCCGGTCGCCGGGGCGCTCCTGGTCCCGGTAGGCGTCCGGCTGGTCCCAGTACGTCCAGCCGGCGGGCGCCTCCCGGGCCTCGGCGCCCCAGACGCCGTCGTCGGGCACGGCGGTGCCGGGCCCGGGCCGGTCGGCCTCGCACAGGACGCCGTCCACGTAGTACCGGCCGCCGCCGATGGTGAGGTCGTCCAGGTCGTGGTTGCCCGGCAGGTAGCCGATCGCGAACCCGGCCGCGCCGACGGGCCCGCCGCGCCGGCCGATCAGGTCGGTGGCGAGCGTGCGCAGCTGGTGGCGCTCGATCGCGGCCTGCTCGTTGGCGTCGGCGTCGAGCTGGACCCGGCCCTGCTGGGTCAGCACCGCGGAGTAGTGCCTGCCGGGCCGGAAGGTCAGGCGCGAGAAGTCTGCGTGCACGGGGTCCCTCTCACAGTCAACGGTCGTCAGTCGGTGGGGAGTTGCTCAGGGGTCGGTCAGGTGGCGAAGAAGAGGCCGGCGTCGGTGCCGGCCGGGGTGTACTCGGCCAGCCGCGCCCGCAGGTTGTCCTCGCGCTGGGGCTGGAACAGGTCGTGGAAGGCGCCCAGTTCGGAGCGGTCCTCGGCGCCGCGGGTGATCTCCGGCGCGCAGCCGGCGGCCGGCCGGCCGTAGCCGGGCGTGCCGTACCGGAGGCTGGCGAAGAGCGGCCGCACCCGCTGGGCCTCGGTCTCGCGCAGCCGCGCGGCCCGCGCCGGGTCCAGCTCGCCGCGCTCGACCAGCTCGGTCACCGCCGAGCGCACCCGGTCGGGCTGGCACTCGTACCGGCGGGGGGTGCGCGAGCCCGGGGGCACGTAGCAGAACCGCAGGCAGCCGAGCGAGCGGCGGGCCACCCGCATCCGGCCGGTGAAGACGCTGTCCTCGGCGATCCGCACGGCGTGGGTGTGCACCTCGCCGACCACCGTGGAGCGGTGCGCGTGCAGCACCGCGTAGGCGTGCTCGCAGTCGGGCCCGGAGAGCGCCGGGCGGTCCGGCCCGGTGGCGTCCAGGATGCTGTCGGCCAGGTGGATCTCCAGCGGGTCGTCGTCCACCTCGTCGCCGACGACCTGGATCGTGCCCAGGATGCTGCGCTCGATCCGGACGCAGGCCGTGGTGTGGTCCAGGACCAGGCTGGGCTCCTGCGGCGCGTGCGGTTCGCAGTGCGGCTCCAGGGACCAGCCCGGCACCAGGGTGCAGTGCCGCAGGGTGACGGAGGCGAGCGGCCCGGTGACGTTGACCCCGCGACCGGTGACCAGCAGGCCGTCCAGGACGAGCCGCCCGCCCGCGCAGGTGCCCCGGACGTTGAGCGCGTCCGGCCGGTTGCTGTACCAGTCGAGCAGCCGGATCACCGGCCGGGTGCCCTCGGCGGCGCGCAGTTCGAGCCGGTCGTCGGCCTCCAGGTCGAAGTCCAACTGCTCCTGGTAGGCGCCGCTGTGGGTGATCTCGATGACGGCGGAGCCGCCCGCGGTGCCGTCCCGCTGGTCGGCGCGCCACTGCTCGTACGCGTCGTTGATCCGCTCGAACGGCCGGCCGGGGCCGACCTGGTAGAGCGTCCGGTGCCGGGACTCCGGACGGTCGCGCGGGTACTCGCCGCCGCCGGTGTCGTCGCCGAACGCGTAGTGGTAGTCGACCCAGACGCCGCGGCGCGGGGCGGAGCGGGCGCCGAAGGCGATCCGGCCGAGCAGCGGGTCGACGGCGACCTGGCCGCGCTTGGGCCGGTACGTCCAGTCGGTCAGGTCGGCCACCACGATCTCGGCGGGCGGGACGGGCTCCTGGGCGCCGTCGCGCCAGATGGCGAAGCTCTTGCCGGGCCCGTAGTAGTCGGCCGTGCGCTCGGCCAGCTGCCGGCGCCGGATCGGGGCCGGCACGGTGTCGGCCGTCGCGGGGTGCGCGGTGGACGGCCCCGGCTCGGGCCGGGTGACCAGCGGGGCGTCGTTGCCGAGGACCGAGAAGGTGAAGAGGTTCCTGGCCCGGTCGACGCAGTAGGCCGGCGCCCGGGTCACCGGGTACGGCTTCAGCCGCCACACGTACAGGGCGACACCGGCCGGCGTGTAGCCGCCCTGGCGCCGGGGGGAGGCGGCCTGGCGGACGTCGACGGTGTGCGCCTGGTCGTCGAAGGGCCCGCCGAGCAGGTCCAGCGCCGCGCCGCGCCGGACGTCGACCAGCCGGCCCCGGCCCAGCCGCTGCCGGTCGGCCGGCTCCTCGTCCGGGCGCAGCAGCCGCACCGGCTGGGTGCCGGCGACCAGCCGGGACAGCTCCACGGCGCGGGCCGGCCATTCGGCGACCGAGGCGGACAGCTCCTCCAGCAGGGCGAGGGTGCCCTTGCGGCGGCGGTTGGCGACCGTGTTCGCGACGTCCTGGCGGGGCGCCAGCCGGGCGGCGAGCCGGTCGCGGGCGGCGATCCGCTCCGCGGAGGCCTCGCCGTGCAGGCCGGTGGCGAGCACCTCCTCGTAGCCGGGCAGGATCCGGTAGCCGACCAGGTCGCCGAGGTAGGCGACGGCCCAGTCGGCGGCGGTCTCCACGAACCAGTCCTGGTAGCCCTGGTCGATGCCGCCGCGGACGACGTCGACCTGTTCGGCGATGACGGCCAGCAGGGCGCGCAGCGGCTCGCCCGCGTCGGCGTCCCGCAGCCGGTGCCACTGGGGCAGCAGCTCCAGCAGCCCGTCCGGGTCCCTGGTCATGCCCGCCTCCGATGGGTGCGCTGGTTCATCCGCGGATCTCCTTGAGGATCAACGTGTCGGGCAGGTCCGGTGCCAGTACGGCGAGTTGGGCCGGGCGGATGCCGCGGAACACCGTCACCACGCGGCCGGCCGGCAGCGGCCGGGTGTCGGTGACGGCCGGGTTGAGGCGCAGCAGTTCCGCGAGCGGGACGCCGTTGCGGGCGGCGATGTCGGTGAGCGTCTCGCCGGCGGCGTCCCGCACCCGGTAGCGCTGCTCCTCGTAGCGGGCGAGCCGGGCCGGGACCGTCGGCTGCGGCCGCGCGAGCCGGGCGGCCAGGTTCTCCAGGCCCTCCGGGGTGAGGCTGCCGGGCACGCCGGTGAAGGCGTCGACGTCCACCCGGTCCACGCCGGGGACGGCCTGGGCGGCGGCGAGCACCTCGGACAGGTGGGCGGGACGGCCGAGTTGGCGTCCGGCGAAGCCGAGCCGGTCGAGCAGGGCGCGGCGCACCGCCGGTTCGACGAGGTCCCAGGAGTGGTCGGGGGCGACCTTGACGCCCGCGGCGACGACCAGCAGGACGAGTTCGCGCACGGCGACCCGGACCGGCAGCCGCGGATCGCCGTAGGCGGTGAGCGAGGAGTGCAGGGTGCGGAGCAGGTCGGAGTCGGCGGCGAGCGGGATGTCGTCCACCCCGGCGACCGTGACGTGGACGAGCTCGCGCCGGCCGTCCGAGAGCCGGGTGGCGCTGGCGCGCCCGATGCCGGCCCGGGCGCGGGTGAAGTCCTCGTAGTCGGGCACCGAGACCAGCCGGTCCAGGGCGGTGACGGCGAGCGGGATGGTGCGCCTGGCCAGGCCCGGTCCGTCCGGTCCGGCGCCGCCGGTGGCGGGCAGCGGGTTGACGACGGCGGAGACGCCGAGCGGGCGGGTGGTGAGCTGGGTGATCCGGCCGGCGCCGACGTTGCCGCTCTCGCCGATGCCGATCCGGTAGCGGGCGCGGACGTTCTCCCGGCCGGTGGGCAGGCGCGAACCGTGCACGCCGTCGCCGAAGGTGACGGTGGTGCGGCCGTCGGCGGCGGTCGCGGTGACGTAGACCCGTTCGTCCGGGCCGCGTCCGGTGAGGCTGTCGACCTCGTGCCAGAGCACCCCGTCGACCCGGACCTCCAGGGTGCTGCGCGCGCCCCCCGGGGTGTCGGCGGCCAGCCAGGTGAGCGGCGACTGCCAGAGGGTGAAGCGCTGGCCGGGGACGCCCGCGTCGCCGCTGCCGATCGCCTCGTCGCGGGTGGCGCCCTGGGTGGCGCGGACCACGTTGCCGAGGACCTGGACGGTGTCGCGCCGGTAGCGGAAGGCGAGCGGGGCGCTGAGCGTGACGGTGGTGCGGACGGTGTCCCCGGGCAGGAGCGGGTCGACGCCCTGCTCGACGCCGGCGATCATGGCCAGCTCGGTGCCGCGGACGCCGGTGGTGTGCGGGAGGTCGGTCCGCTCGCCGTTGACCGCGATCCACCGGCCGGGGGTCAACCCGTCGTAGAGCCGGGCGAGTTCGATCCGGTCGCCGCGGACGTCCTCGGTGACCGGCTCGTCGGCGAGCCGCAGCGACTCGCCGCGGGCGTAGACGGTGGCGTCCCGCAGGTGCGAGAGCTGGGTGTCCTGGTCGTCCAACCACGGTTGCTGGAGGGAGAGTTCGGTGACCTTGCCGGTGATGCCGAAGTCGGCGCGGGAGACCACGCGCACGTCGGTGACCCGGGTGATGACCTCGGCGAGGTCGCGGCTGCCCGGGATGCCGCCGTCGAGGCCCTTGCGCGGCCGCTGGATCACCACCCAACTGCCGGGCGCGATCTGGTCGTACACGGCGTCGAGGGTGAGCACCGTGCCGGAGACCGGCTGCAGCTTGGTGGTGAGGACCACCTCGACGGCGGGCGCCGACTGGTCGGTGCCGGCGTAGCGGTGCACCCGGACGTTCAGCTCGCCGGACTCGCCGGTCCGCTCCTGGCCCGGGTCGAGCCGGTAGTCGAGCGCGGGGCCGGGCCCGCCCTCGACCTTCACGTGGACGCGGCCGTCGGCCTGGGGGCGGGACACGAAGACCGTGCGCTCCGGCAGTTCGGCCAGCAGCTGGGCGCTGACGCCGGCCTCCGGGGCGGGCGCGGGTACGGCGGTCCGCACGGCGGACGGCGGCGGTACGGGCGGTGCCGCCGGCTCGGTGGTGACGATCTTGACCTGGCCGGGCCCGAAGGGGAAGGTGTGGTCCCACGGCAGCGAGAAGCCGCTGTGCACCAGGCTGCCCGCCTCGACGTACGTGAAGTCGGCGGTCTTCGGGACGGTGCCGGCGTCGTCGAAGGCGATCCGGACGCTGACCAGCGTGCTGCCGGAGAGCGGCCAGTCCACGTAGCGGTCGATCCGGCCGTCGGTGCCGTAGACGGGCTTGAGCGGCGCGGTGGCGCCGAACGGCGTGGCGACCACCCGCATCGCCTGGATCTCGTGCACGGCGAGCGGCGCCGTCAGGTCGACCTGCCGCCAGGCGGGGTAGAGGCCGTCGCGCAGCCGGGGGTCGAGCGCGGACAGCAGCTGCGCGCCGAGGTCCGAGCCGGGCGCGAACAGGCGCTGCGGGTCGCGGGCGAGGTCCCGCGCGCTGAGCGGGGGCCGGGTCGGGGCGGTGCGCAGCGCGGCCAGCAGCGAGCCGAGTCCGCGCACGGCCGGGTCGGGGGCCCCGGGGCCGGGGGGCCCGGGCTTCTCGGGGGCCTGCGGCGGCTCCAGCTGGTGGGCGCGGTCCCGCAGGCCGGTCAGTTCCTCGCCGAGGTGCCCGAACCAGTCGGCCACCGGCTGCTGGGCATGGGCCAGTTCGGCGGCCTCGGCGGCCCGGTCGACCACCGGGGCGAGCCGGTCGGCGAACTCGGCCGGGGTGCCCAGCGGGCCGGACGGCCGGTCGAGGTCGGCGCGCAGCGGGGCGAGCACCTGCTCGTCGAAGTCCCGGATGATCCGGCTGTGCCCGGGCCTCGGGTTCGGGGCGGACTCGGAGACGGTGATCCAGTCGGCGAGTTCGGCGCGCAGGTCCTTGAGGGTGCGCAGGTCCCGGGGCAGCCCGATCACCGTGACGTCGTTGTCGCGGTCGAGCCGCACCTCGGGCACCAGTCGCAGCATCCGGTGGACCGGGTCGGCGGCCTTGTCGGCGCTGAAGACGAACAGCAGCCGGTCGCCGGGCCTGAGGTTGTTCGCGGTGCCGGCGGCGAAGAGCTCGGCGCGCCCGCCGGGGTTCAGCTGGCCGGGCGTCAGCTGGTACGGGCGGCGGCGCAGCACGGCCAGTTCGTTCCAGGCCGAGCGGGCGGGGAGGTCCTCGGCGGTCTCGAAGGACTGCGGGTCCTCGCCGGGGCCGGGGACGCTCTGGCTGCGGGCGCCGCGCGGGATCACCACGGTCGGGTCCTCGGCCGCCCGCGGGTCGTGGTCGAGCGAGTAGGCGAGGTAGGTGTCGGCGGCCACGCCGGGCCGGGGCCGGTGCCCGACCAGCCGGCCGAGCAGGGCGAGCGAGTCCTCCTCGGTGGCGGTGCGCAGGTAGCCCTCGTTGGCGATCCGCTCCGAGTAGAAGGTGAGCAGGTCGGCGAGCACGGCCCAGGCGTCCAGCAGCGCGATCGCCGGGTCGTCCGGGGTGCGGACGGTCAGGTCGCGCAGCGCCGGGTAGGCGGGGCCGGACAGCCGGGCGAGCAGGCTGTCGAGGAACTCCCCGTAGCGGCCGACCCGGTAGCCGACGGCGTCCAGTCCGGGCGGGTTGAACACCGGGACCGGGGTCGCGGTGGCGGTGCCCGCGCAGCCGCAGGTGCACTGGCCGTTCATCGGCCACCTCCGAGGACGATCGAGAGCCGGCCGTTCTCCGGCCGGTCGGGGTCGTTGTCGCACGCGGCGATCTCCAGCGCGCCGAGCCGCAGCAGCCCGTCGTCCAGCTCGCCGTCGTCCCGGCCGAACTGCCGCCGCAGCCTGGTCACTTCAGCACTGACGACGCCCGGCACGGCGGCGGCCGCGGCCACCAGCCGGGAGACCCGCACCGGTTCGCCGAAGTCCAGCGCGTCCGGGTGGAAGAAGCCGAGGCGGCCGTCCGGCAGGGCGCGGTTGCCCAGCACCCGGCGCAACTCGGCGAGGACGTGGCCGCGTTGGTAGCCGGCGGCGGCGCAGACCCGCAGTTCGAGGTCGAGCGGCACCAGCAGGGCGGGCCGGACGACCAGGTCGTGGCCGATCCGGCGGTACGCCTCCAGACCGTGCCCGACCGCCTCCAGCAGCGCCGTACCGGCCACCGCCTGCCCGAACGGCTCGACGGCGACGTGCACCTCCTGCACGCTGCCGGTCCAGCGGAGCGCGGCCGCGGCCCGCCGGACGCCCGGCAGGGTGGCGGCCAGCTCCGCGTAGTCGGCGGCCGTGACGGCGCGCAGCCGGGTGCGGCCCAGGGCGAGCGGGGCGAGCCGGCGGACCTGGTCGAGCGGTTCGGGCTCGACCCCGCCGGTGGCGGGCAGCGGGTTGCGGACCAGCCGCACCGCGTCCTGCGGCCGGGCGGCGGCGCCGCGCCGGTCCGGCCGGGGCGGCCGGTCCCGGCAGACCACCAGGTGGTTGACGGCCTCCGCGCCCACGTTCCCGGCCGTGCCGTTGCCGATCCGGTACGCGACCTCCAGCGTGCCGCCGGGTGCGGGCGGCAGGCCGTGGCGGCCGTCGCCGAAGCGCAGCGCGAGGCGCCCGTCGTCCTCCGGCTCGCCCACGAAGTGCCGGTCCCGGCGGCCGTCGGCGAGCAGGTCCCGGCGGGGCGTCCACTCCTGGCCCGCCGAGGTGGCCCGGACCTCGGGCAGGGCGGCGCGCGGGTCCTGGACGGCGATCCCGGCCGCCGGGCCGGCCAGCGCGGGGGAGTCGGGGTCGAGCCCGGCGGCGTACCGGACGCCCCAGCTCTGGGCCACCTCCCAGACGGTGGGCCGGCCGAGCACCCCGCCGGAGCGGGCGCGCGCGGTGAGCACCTCCAGGCGGCGCAGCTTGGCGGCGAGCAGGCGGGTGCGGCGGGCCAGCAGCTCGCGCAGCCCGGCGGCGGGCCGCTCGGCGAGCCGCAGCTCCTGCACCACCCGGGCGCCGAACAGCAGGGTCAGTTCGGCGAGTTCGGCCCGGGAGAGGTGGTGGCCGTCGCACGCCCGGTGCCACAGCTCCTCCAGCCGCAGCCGGACCCGCTCCGGAACGCCGGCGAGCAGGGCGGCCTGCCCGGCGCAGACGTGCGCGCGGTCGGGGTAGCCTGCCGCCTGGGTGACCGGTGCGTAGCGCAGCAGCGGGCGGAAGGGCTGCGGCAGCACGGGGTAGCGGGTCTGGTCGAGCAGGGTCTCCAGCGCCGCCGCCTGGGCGTCGGCCGTGGGCGGCTCGACCACCGCGCCCTCGCCGTCCTCGCCCTCCGCGGTCGCGCCGGGCGCGAGCAGGACGCCGAGCCCGGCCCGCCGGACCGTCGCCTCGCCGAGCAGCGCGTCCAGGGCGCGGACCTGCTCCGGGCCGAGCTGGCGGCCGTCGCGGGCCTGGTCGAGCAGTTCCCGGATCGCCTCCGCCGCCGGACTGCCCTCGGCGCGGTCCGCGCAGCCGGACCCGCCCGGCCCGCAGGGCGCCGTACGGACCGGCTCCGGCGGTACCGGGAAGGCCTCCGGGGCGCCGCCGCAGAAGGTGAGCGAGCGGCCGTGGTCGACCAGGGCGACGTTGCCGCGGGCGACGCTCACGTCGGCGATCGGGCCGCAGTCGCTGCCGCCGTGGGAGGACAGGCAGACCGGGAAGGCGAGCGCGTCCTCCGGCGCCCAGGTGACCTCGACCACGGGCTGGTCGTACAGCTCGTCGACCAGGGGGGTGACGGAGGTGAGCCGGACGGCCTGGCGGTGCGCGGGGTCGGCGTCGGCGGGCGCGCCGGTGCGCGGGCCGAGGACCTCCTCGATGACCAGCAGGTCGCCGGGGCGCAGCGCCAGGTGGCGGGTGCGGGGCTCCGGCTTGTCGGTGCCGGGCCGGTCGCCGTGCGGGGCGGTGCCGTCGCTCGGGCTCGGGGCGGTGCCGTCGCGCGGGCTCGGGGCGGTGTCGTCGCTCGGGCACGGGTCGGCTTCCGGCCGGTCGTCGCGGAGGGTGGCGGAGGTCGCGCCCCGGGGCAGGACGCAGTCCTGGTCGCCCCAGGTCCAGAACCGGATGGTGTTGTGCGCGGGGTGCAGCACCAGGTCCGCCCCGCCGAGCGGCTCGAACACCTCCACGGCGGCGGTGCGGGCGAGCGCGTCCAGCTCCTCGTCCGGGATCACCGTGGACAGCTCCGGGCGCTCCTGCGGGCCGAGCCGCCCGACGTCGACGGCGGCGAACCGGAAGGTGCCGGACCGCAGGGTGACGGAGCGGTCCACCTCCAGCGCGACGAACGCCCGGGCGTTGCAGCCGTCGTGCACGGCGTAGTCGACCAGCCGGACGTGCCGGCGCACCGACACCCGGCGGCGGGCCGTGTCGAGGTACGCCTCGGTGGCCACCGCGTCCTGCTGGTAGGAGAGTTGGTCGGCGGTGTAGGCGAGCAGCTCGACCAGGGTGACGCCGAGGTCGGGCAGGTGCCGCTCGGTCCAGCCGGGGACGGTGAGGCTCATCCGGTCCAGCACGAGCCGGCGCAGGCTCTCGTAGTCGCGCGCGGTGTAGTCGATGACCGGCGTCGGCCGGACGGCGGGCGGGCAGTCCTCGTCGGTGCGGCAGTCGTACGGGGAGGGGCAGTCGGCGCCGAAGGAGAACCCGGTGTGCGCGTACCGCGGGTCGAAGCCCGGGAACGGGCGGGTGCCCGGCCGGCCGTACGCGTCCGCCCGGACCACGCTCAGCCGGTAGCGGGAGGTGTCGCCGGCCCGGTCGAGGGTGACGAGCATCCGGTCGTCCAGCTCCGGGTCGTCCGCGCGCTCGATGTCGACCGCGAGGGCGCGCAGACCGGTGATCCGGCGGCCGCCGTCGACGCGGATGTTCTCCGGGCCCAGCTCGTCCGGCGCCCGGCCGAGGAAGGTCACGGTCAGCGTGCGCCCGTCGTCGCTCGGCTCGGCGCCGTCCAGCCCCAGCAGTCGCGCCGCGCGCACGTCGGCCCGGCGAAGTTCCGTGCCGCAGTCGGTGGTCGGGAATTCCGCCTGGCCGGTCATGCCGCCACCCCGCCCTCGAACACGTCCTGCCGCCGGGTGCCCGTCCGGCGGACGACGTACGCCAGCTCGACCCGCACCACGTTGTCCTCGCTCTCCACGTCGAGCGAGGCGACCTCGATCACATCGCCGAGCCACCGCTGCAGCGCCGCCTGGACGGACAGCTGCAGGGTGGCCGCCAGCTCCGGGCTGTTCGGCGCGAAGACCAGGTCGAGCAGCCCGCAGCCGAAGTCCGGGTGCATGACCCGCTCGCCGGGGCTGGTGAACAGCAACTGCTCGATCAGGTCGCGCACGTGGTCGTCGTACGCCGCCCCGGCGGTGCGCCCGCGGCTGTCGATCCGGAACGGGAAGGCGAGGTCCGTCCGGGCCGGGCCCGGCGCCCTCAACTCCGTCCTGTTGCCGGGTTGTTGGGTGGATCGCGTGGTGTTCATAGCCCCTCCGCCCGCTGTTGGACGACGGTGACGACCGGCGGCCCCTGCGGGAGCTGCTCGGCGCTCTGGCACAGCCCGGTGGCGGACTGCGGCAGCGCGGGGGAGCCGTTCACCCGGATCCGGGCGGACGGCAGCACCCAGCGGATCGTGACGCAGGGCTGCGGCTTGCCGGCCACGGTGAACGGGCAGCCGGTCACGGTGTACAGGTCGGCCGTGCTGGTGACGGCCTGCCCGGCGACCAGCACCCGGCCCTGGGCGGGCACCGCCGTCGCCTGGGCGCCGTGCGGGCAGATCACCGTCGCATTGACGTGCAGCAGTTTTCCGGACAAGACACTCTCCCCCCGTCAGGTCACGCTCAGGGCGTCCTGGTTGATGGTCACGGTGGCGCCGACGAGCGCGATCGAGGCGCCCTGGCCGTTGCTGATCCGGATGCCCGAGTCGTTGATCACGATCGAGGCCCCGCTCGGGGTGCGCAGCGTGATCCCCGTGGTCGGGTCGTCGGACAGCACGATCACCCGCCGCCCCGAGGTCTCCAGCACCATGTTCGGGACGCCCGGCGGCCCGGTCGTCGCCTCCACCGGGACCTCGGACGCGGAGCCGTACCAGCAGCCCGTCCAGATCGGGTAGCTCTGGTCGCCCTGCTCGAACTCCAGCCACACGCCCGCCCCGACCGGCGGCACCGCGTAGTGCCCCATGCCCGGGCCGGCCACCGGGAAGCACGGCATCGCCCAGGTCGAAACGGCGTCGCCCAGGACGTCGGGGACCTGCGCCTGGATACGGCCGATCCCGAGCGGGTCGGTGTTGTTCACCACCGTTCCCCGGTACTTGCCGAGGTAGCGGGTCGGTTCGGCCATGCTGGCAACTCCTGCCGGTCGGGGCGGCCTTGCGGGACTTCGGCTCTCTGCGGTGCTGCGGTGCTGCGGTGGTTCGGTGGCGCGGACTCCGGTGTTACGGGACGACGGTCGGCTGGAGGGCGATCAGGCCCTCGCGGGCCAGGGTGAAGTTCTGGGTGTACGAGCCGCGCTTGAGGTTGTGGGTGACGCTCTTGACGAAGTACAGGCCGTCATAGGTGATCCCGGCGCCGCGGACGCCGACCAGTTCGCGCGGCCGCAGCACGTGCCCGTACCGGACGACGTCGAGCTGGCCCGAGCCCGAGACGGAGTCCGCCGACTGCATCGCCTTGGCGATGGTCTCGGCGACGGCCTGCGAGGTGTCCTTCTTGGCGGTGTCGGCGATGACCTTCTTCTTCAGCGCCGGCGCCGGCCTGAGCGCGAGCGGCGGCCGCAGGATGCTGACCTCCGGCACCGGCAGGATCGTCGACACCTTGGTCGCCGGCAGCTGGATGCGCGCCTCCGGCTCCTCGCGGGCGGTGCCGTCGAAGGCGAAGGTGAGCTGGTCGACGTTGGACAGCGCGTCCATGTTCACGTTCAGCGCGTGCTGCGGGACGCCCAGCCGGACCTCCGGCCCCCAGTAGGCGCGGCTCATCCCCGGGACCGGCCCGGGGTCCAGGTAGAACACGTAACCGTTGGCCTTCGCCAGCTCGTTGACGTAGCCGAGGTCGGTGCCCTTCTGGAAGTCGATCCGCCGGGTCGGCATCGGCGTCTGCGGCACCAGCTCCGGGACGACCAGCGGCATCATGCCGTACTGCCCGTACTTGCCGATGATCGCGGCGACCCGGGCCGCCGGGGACATCGCGGGGAAGGGCACGCCGGCCTGCTCCTCCAGGTCCATCAGCACCGTCAGGTCCTCACCGGTGACGGTGAGCGTGGACTGGCCGGGCTGGTTGCTGATCCCGACCTCCTGGCGGATGATCACCCCGTCCATCAGCACGGCCGGCGTCCCCGTGACGACGGCCATCAGCACGACCCTGATCTTCGGGTCGAAGAAACCGCCCGGCAGCAGCGCGGTGTTGATCAGCCCGTTCTTCGACAGGTCGAAGGCCAACTGGAACCCGCTGCGCTGCCCCGACGCCACCGTGACCTGCGCCGACAGCAGCGCGTCGGTCACCGGCTGCGGCACCGGCACCGGAATCTGCGGCCCCATCAGCAGGCTGAGGTGGATCGACCCGATCGCCCCGCCCCCCGTGACCGCCGAGGCGTCAACCATTCCCCACCCCCGGCCCGGCCCCCGGTACCGCGCCGGGCAGGGCGATCACGATCCGCCGCCCCGGCGTCGCGGTCAACTCCCGTGGATCGAGGACAGGGTTGGCGTCGGCGATCCGCCACCACTGGTCGGCGCTGCCGAGGTAGCGGTAGGCGAGGAGGTCGGGGCGGTCCCCGGCGCTGACGGTGTGCTCGGCGAGCGGGGTCAGCCCGTCCGCACTCGGCAGCAACCGCCGTCGCAGGTACGGGACCTGGCGCCCGTCCGGCTCGGTGTGCAGCGCGACCGGGATGCCGTGATAGCGGCTGGTCAGCGGATACGGCGACGGCGCGGGCAGCGCGTTCAGCGGGTCGACGGTCACTGGAACCCCCCGCCCAGCCCGAGCGCGCCCAACCGGCCGTCGGCCGCGGCACCGCCCAGCCGCTCCTTCTGCGCCAGGTGCGCGAGATACAGCTCGGCCCCGCGGTGCCCGGTCGGCAGATCGCTGACGGTCAGGACGCGCAGCCCGATCGCGACGGCCGCCCTGATCGGGTTCAGGTCGATGTCGAACGCCTCCTCGGTGATGGTCAGTTCGGTCAGCCGCACCGGCAGGATCCGCTTCCCACCCCAGGTGAACAGGGTCAGCGGCGCCTCGATCGGCGTGACCTCCAACGTGCCGAGCGCGGCCAGCGCCTGGTTCGCCCGCACCTGGTCACTGGTCGGCTGCACCAGCAGTTCGAGCGTCGCCAACTGCGGATGGATCCCGTTCGGCGCCGGCACGTCCAGTTGGTCGGTGGCGTCCAGCTCCGCCGTGAACTTCCAGCTCTCGACGGCCGGCCCCTTCAGCCGCAACGCCTCCGTCCGGTCCCCGCTCCCATCGGCGCCCGCCACCTGCGGCGCCAACGAGCGTTCGAGGCTGTCCGGATTGAACTGCAGCACCACGACCCGCTGCGGAGTCCCCCGCAGCGGATCGACGACGACCAGCCCGGCCCTGATCGGCTTCGGCGCGTCCGTGTACCCGGTCACTCCCGTGCAACTCCCATGTTGTCGAACGCCGCGAGGATCGAGCGTGCACGGTCCCGCAGGTCCTGGACTTCGTCATTCTCGGAAACGGACTCCAACAGCGGGCGGAGGCTCGGGTACGCCGCGTAGAGCGATGCGAGGATCGACATGTCTCGGACTTCCTTCGCGGCGTCCTCAAGACCGGCGGCGATCCGTGCGAACACATCACTGTCGATGCGGGTGGGCGCCCCTACCCCCAGCCGGATGAGTGCCAAGCCCCGTCGAATGGGGTTTTCGGCGAGATCGGCTTGCTCGACGAGGTCTTCCAGGTTCCACACCGGGAGCTCTTCCTCGGCAATGCGCGCATAGTGCTCCAGGATCTGCAGGTTGGAGCCGGAGGTCTGGACATACCGTTGCCCGGCAAGCTCGTCCTCCACGTAGTGAATCTTCACCGCGGGCCCACAGGACCAGGTGATCTTGTATTCCCACTTGGCCTCCGGATCCAGCCAGCCCTCTCCGACCCGCGGCCACGCGTGGGCCGCGCAGAAGGCCTCGACCTCGGCCTCCCCTGGGCCTGGTCGGAGTACGCGTCGGCGGGAGCCGAACTCGATGTCACCTTTACTCATACCGCTCACCATGTTCAAGTCGTTGACCCACTGTGTTTCTCCCAAAGCTTTTCAAGTCTGGCGCGGATGAGCTTCTCCAGCTGGGCGAGCCTCGCTTCGACGACTTGCGGGCTCTCTGCCGCGAGACCCTCCAGTTCCTTCGCCCAAGCCTTCAGGTCGTCGACGCTGGCGAGCCAGGCGCGGAATATTCGGAGCTGCCTTCGACGCATGTCGGACTTTTCCTGGCCGGCCTTGCTGTCCGTGTTGTTGAGCGGGCGCTTGAGGGGATTCCCGCGAGCGCCAACGGGATTGTCCCAGTGCTTCTGGACCGTCTCCATGTGCTTGTGGAGGTTTTTCCGGATCTTCTTGGCCTTCAACTCGCGCATCGGGAAGTCCCGCGCGAACTGCAGAAGATCCGAGTAGTCCACCTCCTCGTCACCGAGCTTCAGTTGACCGTGGCCTCGTGAGGCCATGTCAAGACCCATGGTGGTCAGTGCGAACGTCGCCGGGTCGCGGCCTCCCTCCACCTGGAAGTGCCACTGTGCGAGTTCAGCGGCATTCTGTTGGTGTCGGCCTTCGGGCCTGCCTCCGGAGATGACGGACAGGGCGCTGGTTGCCAGTGCGCGGCGCTCCGCAGGAGTCCACTCGTTCTCCAGCTTGGTCGTCCACTCGTTGTGCTTGAGGGCGGCCGACTTCAGGGTATCGCCCTCCCGCCAGGTCCAGTGCACCAGTTGATCTTCCCGTTGGACCTTTCCCGAATAGGACGGTCCCTGGTCCCGTCGTACGCTGGCCAGGATCCGATCGTTGTCGCGATACTCCACATAGCTCGGGATGTTCATGGCATCGCGAGCAGGAATGCTCTGGACCATTCCGGATGCCTGGTACGGAGTCTGGGCGACATCGACCTCGAACCGTTCGACAGTCTGGCGCTTCTTGATGTTCCCCTTGCTGACCAGCTGGCCAAGTTCGGACGTGTCCCTTGCCGCTGATGCCGGCTCGGGTAGAGCCCGTCCGCCGTTGGCCTGCAGGGCCCTCGCGCGGTACTCCTCGCCGATTTTGTTGATCATCAGGACCACGCGGTCGGCAATGTCGACATCGATCCCGTCGACGGCGGTTTCCTGCGGATTGAGCTTCGCCAGTACGTGAAAGGCGGAGGAGCCGACCTTGTCGAGCCCGGTGAGCCGGTACCAGACCCGGAGTGCCCTCAGCACTGCGCTCAGGACCTTGTCCGGCAGCCCTCGGCCGAGCAGCCGGTGCAGTCTCGGGCGCAGACGGGCCAAAATGGCTGCCAGGCGCTGCTGCTTCGCCTCGGGCGAGTTCTCGCGGGCGCGGCGTTGGGCGCGCTGTTGCTGGCGCTTCTGGTGCCAGGCGCGGAGGCGGTCGCGTTGCTTGCGGTAGGCGTCGCGGATCCTGTGGGCGCCGTTGGTGAGGGCGCGGCCCAGCTTGCTGTTGAGGAGTTTGCGGCCGAGGGTGCGGGCGGCTGTCCGTACCCGGTTGAGGGCGGCCTTGACGGTCTGGCGGGAGGAGTTGAGGGCGCGGCCGACGGGGGAGGTGGGGCGGCGGGGGGCGGTGGGCTTGGGGCGGGTGGTCTCGCGGCGGGGGCGTCCGGTGGTGGCGGTCGGGCGGTGTTCCGCGTGCTGCACGGTGTGCCGGGCGGGTCCGGTACGGGCAGGACGGGCGGGACGGGTGGGGCCGGGCCGGCGCCGCAGGGACTGGGTGGCCCGGCGCAGGCTCGCGCGGGCCTTGTTGACGGCCCTGCCCGCCGCCTTGCGGGCACCGCGACCCGCCCTGGCCAGGCCCTTGAGGATCCGCTGGGCGATCCCCCTGAGCTTGGTGCCGACGGCCTTGCCGGCCCCCTTGAGCTTGCTGAGCAGGAAGTTGGAGATGAAGTCGAGCAGTGCGACCACGCCCGCCGCGACCGCGTCGGCGAACAGGCACGCGGCCGATCCGGACTTGACGGCCTTGAGGAAGGCGACGAACTTCCCGATCGCCGCGATGATCTTGCTGATGGTGTTCCAGGCCGCCATCAGCCCCTGGATGATCGCCATGATCGCGCCCGCCGCCGGCACGATCATCGACACCAGCTTCTCGACGACGATCGAGACGATCATCCCGGGCAGCGCGGCGACGATCGCCTGCCAGGCCATCCGTCCGATCTGGGCCATCGAGATGCAGCCCTTGACCAGCACGTTGACGAGGGTGGACGTCAGCCCGACGACCGACTCGACCTTCTCGTTGAACCAGGTCCGCACCGCGCTCTTGATCGCGCCCCACAGGTAGTGCTGGATGCCGTCGACCGCGGCGGTGCCGAGCTTCTTCAGCCAGCCGCCCGGGTCGGGAGCGATGTCGCCGATCAGGGCCGCGAACTCGCCGAAGACCGCGATCGCCTTCTGGACGAAGTCGATCGCGTCCATGACGGCCTTGCGGACCGCCTCGATGGCGGCCTTGAGCCCCGCCTCCAGCGCGTCCAGCAGCGCGTTCAGCCCGGCGGCCAGCGCGTCGAGCAGCTTGTTGACGGCGTTCTTGAGCCGGTCCGCCCACTCGTTGACCTTGGCGATGGCCTTGTCGCGCCACTCCTCGATCTTCTTGCGGAACTTGTCCCGCAGCTCGGGGAAGGCCGCCAGCAGGACGTCGCAGATCCTGATGAGCGCGTCCGCGAGCTTGTCGATCAGCTCGACGGCGAACTTCCGCGCCTGGTCGATCGCCCAGTTCGCGAACGTCCGGAAGCCGTCGATGATGCCGTTGATCAGGCCGCGGAAGAAGTCGAAGACCTTGGTGACCGCCTCGACCAGTGCGTCGAAGGCCGCCTTGACCTTGGACTTGACCCAGCCCCACCAGCCTTCGGACTCCTCCTTCTTGCGGTCCTTCTCCTTCTGTGCCTTCTCCTCGGCCTCCTTCCGCTTGTCCTGGATCTTCTGGTTGTCCTGCTGCCGGCGGTCCTGGACGTCCTTGTCGGCCCCGGCGCGCTTCCTGTCGATCTGGCCGGTCTTGTCCGTGTGCTCGGCACCGGCGTCCTGGTCCGCGGTGGAGATCTTCCCGTCCTGCTCGGTGCGCCACTGCTCGCGTTCGGCCTTGACCTTCTCGGCGGCGTCGCCCCGTTCCCCGGCCTGGGCCTGGGCGTTGTCGGCGACCGCCTGGTCGACCTCGGCCTGGTTCTGCCGCCGGGCCTCGGCCTCGCCCTGCTTCTGCTTGGACTGTTCGGAGCCCAGTCGGCCCTGGCCCTCGCCGACCGCGGCCTGGATCTGCGGGCCGCGCTCCTGCTGGGTGACGATGCCGATGCCCGGCTTGGTGTCGACCGCGCCACCGGCCCCGGCACCCCCGCCCTTGCCGCCGCCGCCCGGGACGGAGGCGGTGAGGGTCTCCTTCGGGACGTCCGGGTAGATCCGGTCCTCGCCCATCGGCTTGGCGGTGTCCTCCCGGCCGACGCCGAGGATCCTGCCGGAGCTCTCCTTGAGCTTCGCCGCCTGGTGATCGGTGCGTGCCGGGTCGCTCTCCCCGGTCAGTTCGACCTTGGGCGCGGGGCCGACCGTGGTGTTCAGCGCCGGGTCGGTCGAGGGGACGCCGTCGACGGCGACCTGGGCCTGCTGCACCTCCTGCGCCGAGACCTGGTTGCCCGCGTCGTCGGCGACATTGGGCGGGGCGACCCGGTCGCCGGGGTTCCGGCCCTCGACCTTCTTCTGATCGGCCGTCTGCTGCCCGCCGTCCGCGCCCTGCGGACCGACCCGCTCCAGCCGCTCCGTCACGGCCTCGGCGGGCGGCGCGGCCTCGGGCGCGCCGGACTGGGTCTGCGGCGCCCCGGACGGGCGCTGGGCGGTCGGCGGGGCGGCCTGCAGCCGGGCGTGCTGCTCGCCGACCGTACGGTCCACCGAGCCGTCCACGCCGTCCAGGGTGGTGGCCATCTGATCGGGCGGCAGGCTCGCGGCGGTGGCGAGCGCGCTCTGCGGGTCCTGGCCGGAGACGTCGGGCGGGGCCGGTTTCTGCTGTTGGTCCTGCCCGCCCTGGGCGCCCCCGGCGGCGGCTCCGCCTCCGCCCCCGGCCGCACAGCCGCCACCGGCGCCGCCGGTGCCGTCCTGCTCCGCCTCGGTGGTGGGCTGCTGGGGGCCCGCGCAGGTGCCGCCGCCCGCCTCCAGGGAGGCGTCGGGGGCGGCCTGGGCGGTGAGTCCGCCGGACGCGTCGGCCTGCTCGGCGGCCGGGCCGGGGGCGGCGTCGAGGGCGGCGTCGGGGGTGGCACCGGGTGCTGCCCCGGGGGCACTGTCGAGGACGGCGCCGTCTCCGCCGACCGGCCCGCTGCCGTCGACCGGACCCGGCGTCGCGGGGGCGGTACGGTCCGGGCCGCCCGGCTCGGGCGAGGCGGCCGTTTCGGGGGCCGCTTCGGACGCCGTTTCGGGTGCCGGTTCGGCCTCGCGCGCCGCCTCGGCGGGGGCCTCGGGCTGCGGCGCCTCCGGAGGGGTGGGCTCGGCGGGGGCCGGGGCCGCGGCCGGGTTCGCGGTGGGTTCGGGGCCGATCTCCTGCTCGACCGGCTGTTCCGGCTGGAGGTCGCGGGCGCTCCGGTCCTCGGCCTCGGTGGCCGGGGTGGGCTCGGGGGCGGCCTGCGGTGCCGCGCCGGGCTGCGCGGGCTCGGGCTGGGCCTGCCCGGACGGAGCCGGGGCCGCCTCCGCGTCGTCCTCCGGCCGGCTGTCCCGTTCGGCCTGCACCTGGTCGGCCTTGGTCGCGGGCGGCTCGGGGAACTCGGGCGCCTCGGCCTGCGCGGGGGGCGTGCCGTCCGCCGACAGCGTGAGCTGATCGGCCGTCGGGACGGCGGACACGTCGAGGTCGGCGGAGGGCAGGAAGTCGCCGGGTTTGAGCTCCGGTTCCGGGGTGGCCGACGACTGCCGCTCCTCGCCCGCGGCGGGCGCGTCGTGGACCTCGGAGTCGGCGCCGGGTTCCATGCCCAACGGCCGTTCCTCGTCCGGGGCTTCGCGCTGCTGGTGGTCGCCTTCCAGCAGCCCGTGCCGGGCCAGGGGACTGTCCTCGGCCCGCGCGATCGCGTCCAGGCGCTCGGGCTTGACGGGCGAGGGCTGCGGCAACGGCCCGGCGGCGGGCTCCTGCGGCTTCGTACCGGCCGAGGGCCGGGTGCCGACGCCTTGCTGCTCGGCCTCGGGCGAGCCGAGTGCGGAGGCGACAACCGGCTGGACGGCGCCCTCCTCGGCCGCCACCGGCGCCTGCTCCGCGCCTGCCGCCGGCGCCTCCTCGACGGCCGACGGCTGGGCTTCCGCCGGGAGTTGGGCCTGACCGGCCTCCGGCTGTGCGGGAGGCTGTGCGGCCTCGCCCTCGGCTGGTGGCGTCTGCTGCTCGTCCTGCTGCCCGTCCTGCTGCTCGTCCTGCTGGTCCGGGCGTTCCTCGCCGCCGTCCTTGTCGTCCTTGTCGCCCTTGGCGTCCTCGCCCTCCTGGTCGCCGTGGCCCTTGCGGTGCCTCCGGTGCTTGCGGCGAGCCTTCGGGTCGTCCGACTTCCCTGCCTCGTCGTCGAGTTGCCGCTTCCGGTCCCGCTCCTCGCGGTCCTCCTGGTCGGTCCGGTCGCGGTCGTCGGTGGTCCGGTCGGCGGCATCGGTCACCGGCTCGGGGGTCTGCGCGGCGTCCACGTCGGCCGGGCGGTGCTCGGCGGCCTCGACCAGTTCCAGCACCCGGGTGTAGTCCGAGGAGGGCAGCAGGTCCGCCAGCCGGTCCAGTACGGAGGACTGCAACTCTGGCGCGAACCGGGCGAGTTGGAGGCGCACCCGGCCGGAGGAGTCGGTCGGGTCGCCGCGCAGCGAGCGCAGGATGCCGGACGCCAGCCGGTCGACCAGGGTGGCCGGGTCGAGCCGTTCGGTACGGAAGCGGTCGGCGTCGACGGTCGCGTAGCGGAGCCAGCCCGGTGTGGCGCTGGGCGTCGCCGTCGTCGGCCGGCCTTCGGCCGCGCCCTGCTCCGCCTCGCGTTCGACGGCGTCCTGCGGCAGGCTCACCGCGCCCAGGTCGCGGCCGGCCCGCAGCGCGCCGAGCGGGTTCGGGGCCTGGATGGTGTGCAGCAGCTCGTGGGTGAGCAGCCGGCGGCCGTCCTCGGCGGCCGGCCGGTACTTGCCCTCGCCGAAGAAGAGGTCCGGGCCGACCGCGACGGCGTCCGCGCCGATCAGCTCGGTCAGCGCGGCGGAGTCCCGGTCGGTGTGCACCCGGACCCGGCTGAGGTCGTGGCCGAGCCGCGCCTCCAACTCCCGGCGCACGCCCGGGTCGAGCGGTTGGCCCGCGCCGGAGACGATCTCCTTCGGCTCGGGGGTACGGGCCTTCGGGGCCCGGGTCTTGCGCCGGGCCTGGCCGCCCTGCTTGGCGTCCTGCGCGGAGTCCCGTACGGAGGCCTTGAGTTGCGTCACGTCCGCCCCCGTTCCACGTGCGGCCCGCCGCCGGATCGATCGCCGCCCGACAGCCGACCGCCACCCAAGAGCCGACCGCCGCCCGACAGCCCGGCGTGCACCGCGCGGGCGAGCGCCTCGCCGAGCCGCTGCGGTGAGGCGCCCGCCGGCAGCGGCGGCAGCCCGGAGAGCAGGTCCAGCGCGCGGTCACCGGCCGCCGCGAGCGGCACGCCGCGCGTCTCGACCAGGCGGGCCAGCTCGCCGCGGAACGCCGTCGTCAGCCGCTCGTGGTCGATCCGCTCGAAGCCGTCGAGGACCAGCTCGCCGATCTCGACCTCGATCCGCCCGGCACCCGCGTGCTCCGGGGTGCCCGGCCCGCCACCGTCCCGCGCGTTCACACCCATCCGCCGACCTCCGAGGGTGACAGCGAGCGCTCCAGCTTCAGGTACTCGGTGCGCGCGGCGGCCAGCATGTGCCGCATCTGGACCGGGCAGCCCTCGTCGGCGGCCAGGAAGGCCGCGGACAGCGCGATGTTGCGGATCGAGCCGCCGGCCACGGTCAGTTGGGCGAGCCGCTCGGGGTCGAGGCCCTCGCTGGGGGTCCGTCGGGGGATGACCCGCCGCCAGATCTCGGCGCGCTCCGGCACCCCGGGGAACGGGAAGTCGACCACGAACCTGATCCGCCGCATGAACGCCGGGTCCAGCGCCTTCTTCATGTTGGTGGTGAGCACGGCCAGGCCCCGGTAGGCCTCCATGCGCATCAGCAGGTAGCTGACCTCCAGGTTGGCGTAGCGGTCGTGGCTGTCCTTGATCTCGCTGCGCTTGCCGAACAGCGCGTCGGCCTCGTCGAACAGCAGCAGCGCGCCGCCGCGTTCGGCCGCGTCGAAGACCCGCCGGAGGTTCTTCTCGGTCTCGCCGATGTACTTGCTGACGACCTGGGAGAGGTCGATGACGAACAGGTCCACCCCGAGCCGCCCGGCGACGACCTCGGCCGCCAGCGTCTTTCCGGTGCCCGACCCGCCGGCGAACAGCGCGGTCACCCCCAGGCCGCGCCGCAGCACCGACTCGAAGCCCCACTCCTGGTAGACCGTGCCGCGTCGGCGGACGTGGGCGACGATCTCGCGCAGCGTCGCGCGCTGGCGCTCCTCCAGGACCAGGTCCTCCCAGTCGGCGCGCGGCTCGACCCGCCGGCCCAGCTCGTCCAGGGACATCCGGGCCTCCACCAGCCCGGCGTGCCAGGCCAGTTCGCCGACGTCCCGGTCCTTCCCGGCCGCCCGCCGGGCGGTTGCGGCGGCCGAGCGGATCACATGGCCGGGCAGGGAGAACTGGGCGGCCAGCGCCCGGAGTCCGTCCCCGGCGATGCCCGGCGCGCCGTCCAGTGCCTCGGTCCAGATCCCCAGCTGCTCCTCGGGGCCGAGCGGGGGCACGGTCAGCCGGGTACGGTCGGAGGCCCCGGCCGGCCGCGGCTCGTCGCCGGACACCACCAGCGGCACCGCCAGGCTCGCGAGGAAGGCCTCCGCGCCGTTCGGGGACCGCGGCTGCTCCCGGGCCGGCTCCCCGTCCTCCACCAGCAGCGCGGCCGGGATCAGGATCGCCTCCCGCTGCCACAGCCGGGCGAGCTGCTCGCGCTCGGCGGGCTCGGTGGGCAGGTCCTCGCGGTGCGCGACGTAGAGGCCGAGCCCCGAGCGGTGGGCGGCCGCCGAGGCGATCTCCCAGCGGGTGCGGCGGTCGGCGCCGCTCAGCTCGGCGTGCGGCGGGCCGGTCAGCCCGGCCGCGGACCACCCCCGCGCCAGCTCGGCCGCGCACCGCTCGTGCGGGTCGGGCAGTTCGCCGGGCGGCCCGACCCGGGTGAGCAGGCCGTGCAGCCGCACGTCCAGGTACGGCACGCCGACCAGGAAGTGCAGCACCCGCTCGTCGATCCGCAGCCGGGAGGCGGTGAGCGCCGTCTCGTCGTCCAGCTCGACCAGCCGGAAGCGGCGCAGCGGGCCCACCGGGGTGAGCGCGCTCCAGTGCGGCCGGTCCAGGGCGGCGAGGGCGAGCGAGAAGGTCGGGTACCCGCGCCCGGGGTCGCCGCCGGCCGCGGCGCACCGGGCGGCGGCGGTGGGGTCGATCTCGGGGGCGGCGGCCAGCACGAGGACGTCCCGCTCGAAGGGGGTGAGCCCGAAGGAGGCGGCGAGCGCGTCCAGGGCGGTGGCGGGCGGCCGGCGTGCGGTGCGGCGGGTGCCGGGGGAGGACGGCCGGCCGGTGCCGGGGGCCGCTGGCGAGGGCGGCTCGGTGGTACGGCCGGCCGCGTGCGCGTCGACCCGTTCGAGCACGGCGGCGACCGCGGCCGACAGCGACTGCCGGTGCGACTCGTCCGCCAGGCCGTCGCGGTCCTGCCTGCGGCGCGTTGCCATCTCTTCCCCCCGTCCCGTCCCTTGGTCGGTGCGTCCTGCGGTCAGTGCGTCAGGTCCACTACGGGGCCGGTGAAGGACCCGTCGCCGGACACGGTCAACTCGCTCGGCACGCCGTCCACTTGGACCCGTGCCAGGTACACCGCCGACCGGACGCCGGTGACCGGCACCCGGACCGCGAACGGGTCGCTGCGCGGCTGCGACGGCGCGGGCGCGCGGAACTGGTAGCTCGCCCCGGCCCGCCCGGGAGGCGGGCTCAACTCGTCGAGCAGCAGCAGGACTTGCTGGTCGTCCCGGAGCGGGAGGTCCAACCGGACGTCCAGCCGGGCCGAGACCCCGGCCGGCCCGTCGGCGCGGTCCGCCGTACCGATCGGCGCGGCGATCCGCGGCTGCCGGGCGAAGGTCTGGGCGTTGGACTCCACGGCGAGGTGGTCCGCGGCGGGCCGGCCGTCCAGCGCCAGGCCGTGCAGCACCTGCAGCTGGTACACGCCGGGCGGCAGGTCCGCCGGGACGGTCACCACCAGCCGGTCGTCCCGGACACCGCCCGGGTCGACCGTCACCCGCCGCCCGCCCAACCGGGCCACGACCAGCTCCGCGCGCAGACCGGAGCCGACGACCACCAGCTCCCGGTCCCTGGTCACCGGTCCTTCCTCGGGCGCGCCGGGGGACCCGGCCGGGCGGGAGAGCACCCGCTCGACGACCGGCCCGCGGGACGGCACGGCCCGTACGGTGCGGCGCAGCACCGGCTTGCCCGCCACCGGATCGACCTTGCCCTCCACGAACACGGCGGTGGCCTGGTAGGTCACGGACAGCGCGTAGGGGGTCTGGAGCAGCGTGCTCCACAGCTTGGACATCTCGTCGACGTCCATCGTGGTCGGCGTGAAGCGCACCCGCTGCGGCGAGGCGGCCAGGTCCGTCCCCACGAGGTACGGCTGGGCGGCCGCCTCCTCGATCAACTGCCGGGACAGCGCGGGCTGTTCGGTCAGCGTCCGGACCACGCAGCCGAGCAGCCGCTGGCCCACCAGCTGGGACTCCTCGCCGTAGCAGCTGATCAGGTAGTGCAGGTCGAGGGCGGCGGCCGGCCGGGTCAGCACGGTGCCGTCCGTCGCGCGGGTGGGCGCGTCGTGGTTGCGCAGCGAGGCGTTGGGCGTGACCTGGTAGAGGAACACGGTGATGGTCGGATCGGCCGGCGGTTCGGTCGGCGGCTTGCGGGTGCCGACCTCGACCGCGAACGGGATGTCGGGCGAGAGCGCCCGGGAGACGAGCAGCCGCAGTGCCTCGGTCACGGTCGCGATCGCGAGGTGGTTGCTCATGCGCCCGCCTCGCTTCGCTCGGCAGGAACATGCGCCCGTGCGCGCCGACTGACGGCTCGTGCGCCTTCTCGCCTGGTCATGGGCGCTCCCGGTCGAGGTACGCGCCCAGGTCGAGCGCGGGGGAGGGGCGGGCGGCCGCCGGGCGGCGCGGGCCGGCCGGGGCGCGTTCCGCGGCCCC
>NZ_JBHVET010000009.1:0-35889 GCF_042802135.1 Kitasatospora sp. NPDC057512 | reverse complement strand
GGTCGGCGTCGATCAGTGCCACGTCGTAGGACCGGCCCTCGCCGGCCGCCCGCTCCAAGGCCCGCTCGGCGGCGGCGGCACTGCCGGCCGCCCCCACCTCCACGTCCGGCTCGGCGGCCAGCGCCGCGGCCAGTGCCTCGGCGAAGATCCGGTGGTCGTCGACCACCAGGACGCGAATCCGCCCCATCGTCCCCTCCCCCTGCTCGCACCGCCCGAGCCCGGGGGCGGGGACCGGCCCGGCATCCGCGTTCCGGACCCGCCGTTCCGCCCGCCCACCGGTGGCCGGTGAGGCCGAATGGGCGCCGGCCCCCACCGGTACCGCACTCAGCGTACGGGGCGGGAAACGCGCTCGTGGCGATTCGGTGAAGTTTCGTCAGAAGGTGCGTGAGCGGCCTGACTTGGACCGTCCGACCCTCACGTCACCGCTGCTCACCGGCTGTTGCTCACCGGCTGTTCCTCTCCGGCCCGTCGCTCACCGCCCGTTCCTCGCCAGGGTGAACGTCCAGGCGTCGGCGACGATCTCGTCCAGGTTCGGACGGCGCGGGGTCCAGCCCAGCGTCTCGTGGGCGCGGGCGGCCGAGGCCACCAGCACCGCCGGGTCGCCGGCCCGGCGGCCCGCAACCCGCACCGGGATCTCCCGGCCGGTGACGCGCTTGACCGACTCGATCACCTCGCGCACCGAGAAGCCGCTGCCGTTGCCCAGGTTGCAGATCAGGTGCTCGCCCGGCTTCGCCGCGTCCAGCGCCAGCAGGTGCGCCTCGGCCAGGTCCGCGACGTGGATGTAGTCGCGGATGCAGGTGCCGTCCGGGGTCGGGTAGTCGTCGCCGTACACCGCGATGTGCGGACGCTGCCCCAGCGCGGCCTGGAAGACCAGCGGGATCAGGTGCGACTCGGGGTCGTGCCGCTCGCCGTAGGACCCGTACGCACCGGCCACGTTGAAGTAGCGCAGCGAGACGGCGGCCAGGCCGTGCGCGACCGCCTCACTGGTGATCAGGTGGTCCACGGCGAGCTTGGTGGCGCCGTAGGTGTTGGTCGGCGCGGTACGGGCGGTCTCGGCGATCGGCACGGCCTCCGGCTCGCCGTAGGTGGCGGCGGTGGAGGAGAACACCAGCTTGCGCACGCCCGCCGCGCGCATCGCGCTGATCAGCTCCAGCGAGCCGGCCACGTTGTTGCGCCAGTACTTCTCCGGGTCCGCGACCGACTCACCGACCTGCGAGGAGGCGGCGAAGTGCAGCACGCCGTCGAAGGAGCCGTCCAGCACCTTGCCGGCCTCCTGGATCCGGCCCTCGACGAACTCGGCACCGGCCGGGACGCCCTCGCGGAAACCGGTGGAGAGGTCGTCCAGGACGGTCACCTGGTGCCCCGCCTCCAGCAGGTGGGCGGCGACCACACTGCCGACGTAGCCGGCGCCACCCGTGACCAGGTACTTACTCATGTTGCGACCTCCAGCGAACGACGGTCCGCCCGGTCGGGCGGAAGCCGTCGACGGAATCCGTACGACTGGGGTCATTCTCCCAATCCCACCGGGGTGCTCCGCGCCACCCGGACGACTGCTTCCGGCCTTCTCACCAACTCCTCAGCCACCGGCCATCCGCTCCAGCAGACCGGTGCGCGCCGCCACCGCGGCCGCCTCCAGTCGAGTCCGCGCGCCGAGCTTCATCAGCACCCGTTGGACGTGCGTCCGGGCGGTGCTGGCGGCGATCCGCATCCCGGCGGCGATCGCCGCGGTGTCCTCGCCGTCCGCGATCCGGGCCAGCACCTGCACCTCACGGCGGGTCAGCAGCCGCAGCAGCCGGACGGCCTCGTCGTCCGGTTCGGCCGCCGGGCGCAGCAGTTGGTCGAAGGCGCCGCGCAGGATGTCCACCGCGACGGCGGCCTCGCCCGCCCGCGCCCGCCCGATGGCCCGCTCGACCACCTCGATCCGCTCGTCGCTGGGCACGTACCCGGCCGCGCCGGCCGCGAACGCCCCTGCCACCCCGCGCAGTTCGCCCACCGGACCGAGCACGATCACGGCCACCTCGGGACGCTCCCGACGGATCCGGCGCAGCCCGTCGAAGGCGCCCGACTCCCCCGGCGCGGCCACCCCCAGCAGACACACCTCGGGCCGTCGCCCGACCACCAGGTCGGCGGCGACACCGGCCGGGGAGCCGACCGCGAGCACCCGGTGGCCGCGCAGTTGCAGTGCGGTGGCCAGCGCTTCGGCCAGCAGCCGGTGGTCGTCCACCACGACGAGTCGAACACCCATGACGCCCTCCCGGTCGGGGTCCGGCTCGCGCCCGCACCCCTCGGGCGGGCGGCCGATGACGCACCATCACAGCGCATTCCGTACCCGACCCGCTAGGCCGTGGCGTGTCGGGCCGCGAAACCGGTCGGGAAACGCGAAAGACCCCCGCCGTGAGGCGAGGGTCTTTCAGTGGAGCCCCCATGCGGAATCGAACCGCAGACCTTCTCCTTACCATGGAGACGCTCTACCGACTGAGCTATAGGGGCTTGCCGGGCTTTTCACCGGGCCGGTCGAACAAGGAAGACATTACACGGCTCCGGGCCCGGAAGGGAAATCGGCCTCCGGCCCCTGCCGCACGCCGCCCCGGACCTCGCCGTGCGCCGGCTCAGCCCTCACCGTGTGCCGCGTCGAACTCCTCGCGGGCCGCCACCATCCGCCTGGCACGGTGCTCCGTCCACCGGCCGACCGGCGCGAGCAGCTCGGCCAGTTCGCGACCGAGCGGCAGCAGGTCGTAGACCACCCGCGGCGGCGTCTCCGGGAAGACCGTACGGAGCACCAGCCCGCTGCGCTCCAGGTTGCGCAGGGACTGGGTGAGCATCTTGCGGCTGACCCCGCCGACCCCGCGCTGGAGTTCGGAGAAGCGCTGCGGTCCGCAGCCAAGGAGGCTCATCAGGATCAGCATCGACCACTTGTCGGCCAGCTCGGCGAAGACCGCGCGACTGGGACAGAGCTGGGCGAACACGTCGTACTCCGGCCCGTCCTGTACGTCCCGCGCTTCCTGTGCGCCCTGTGCGTCCTGCTCCGCGGGTCGTCCGGTCCGAGTCCGGTCCGCTTGCTCCGTCGTCATGCGTCCAGGGTAGCCCCGCGGTCTCCAATCCGCCCTTGGTAACCAATGGAGACCTGGTCTATATTGGAGACCGACGGGCCCGGGGCCGCCGCCACCGCGGTGCGCCCGCCCCGTCCCGTCCCCACGCCTGCCCGCCGGCCTCCGCCGGCCCGCACCCGTCCCCTGGAGCGCCGCATGACCGCCGTCCGTCCGACCGTCGCCCTCGCCTACCACTCCGGCTACGGCCACACCGCCGTGATCGCCGAGGCCGTCGCCCGTGGCGCCGCCGCCGCGGGTGCCGAGGTCGTCTCGATCGCCGTCGACACCATCACCGAGGAGCAGTGGGCCCAGCTGGACGCCGCCGACGCGATCGTCTTCGGCTCCCCCACCTACATGGGCACCGCCTCCGGCGCCTTCCACGTCTTCGCCGAGGCCACCAGCAAGCGCTGGTTCTCCGACTCCTGGAAGGACAAGGTCGCGGCCGGCTTCACCAACTCCGCGTCCAAGAGCGGCGACAAGGCGGGCACCCTCTTCTTCTTCCAGACCCTCGCCGCCCAGCACGGCATGAGCTGGGTCAACCTCGGCCTCAAGCCCGGCTGGAACGCCACCACCGCCTCCGAGGACGACCTCAACCGGCTCGGCTTCTTCAACGGCGCCGCCGCCTCCTCCCCGGCCGACGCCGGCCCGGAGGCCGTCCACAAGTCCGACATCGCCACCGCCGAGCACCTCGGCGAGCGCGTCGCCCGGCACACCGCCGTCGTGCTGGCCGGCCGCGCCGCCCTGGCCGGCTGAACCCCCGCGCCGCCGGACAGGCCTCAGGCCGCCGGGTCCGTCCCCAACCGGGGCGCCCGGCGGCCTCCGCCGTCCACCGGGCCCTCCGCCGAACCGAGTTCGGCACCGTCCACCGCGCCGCCCGCCACGCCGTCCAGCGAGCCGAGCTCCGCGCCGGTGTTCTCCGGCAGCATCCGCAGGCACCCCAGGGCCAGCACCCCCAGCACCGCCAGGTACCAGCCCACCGGCTGCGCCGTCCCGTACGCCCCGGTCAGCCGGGTGGCCACCAGCGGCGTCGTCGCACCGCCGACCACACCGCCCAGGTTGTACGTCAGCGCCGCACCCGTGTAGCGCACCCGGGTCGGGAACAGCTCCGGCAGGAACGCCGCCAACGGCCCGAACATGCAGCCCAGCACCACCATCGCCCCCGCCAGCCCGACGAACATCAGCGGCCGGCTCACCGTCTCCAGCAGCGGGAACAGCACCGGCGACCAGAGCGCGGCCAGAGCCGTCGCCCACCGCAAGGTCCGCCGCCGCCCCCAGCGGTCACTGCGCGAGGCGCTCAGCCACACCGTCGCGGCCATGCCCACCGCGCCGACCAGCAGCATCGACAGCACCACCGTGCTCGCCACCCCGAGCCCGGTGGTCGCGTACGCCAGCGCGTACGTCGTGGTCAGGTAGAACAGCGCGTACCCCACGGTGATCGCCCCGCCGCCCGCCAGCACCGGGCGCCAGTGCCCGCGCAGCACCTCCAGCACCGGCAGCCGCTCCCGGCGCTCCTCCGTCCGGAACAGCGGCGACTCCTCGACCCGCAGCCGCACGAACAGCCCCACCGCGACCAGGACGAACGAGGCCAGGAACGGCACCCGCCAACCCCACGCGCGGAACGCCCCCTCGTCCAGGCCGAGTTGCAGCGCCAGGAACACCCCGTTCGCCAGCACGAACCCGATCGTCGGCCCCAGCTGCAGGAACCCCCCGTACCGCCCCCGCCGCCCGGCCGGCGCGTTCTCCGCGATCAGCAGCGCCGCCCCGCCCCACTCCCCGCCCAACCCGACGCCCTGGCACACCCGCAGCACCACCAGCACCGCCGGCGCCCACCACCCCCACACCCCGAACCCCGGCAACAGCCCCACCGCCGCCGTCGCCAGCCCCATCAGCAGCAGCGACACCACCAGCGTCGTCTTCCGCCCCACCCGGTCCCCGAAGTGCCCGAACACCACCGCCCCCACCGGCCGCGCCAGGAACGCCACCGCGTACACCGAGAACGCTGCCAACAGCGCCCCCACCGTGCCCAACCCGGGAAAGAACACCGGCCCGAACACCAACGCGGCCGCCGTCCCGTAAATGAAGAAGTCGTAGAACTCGATCGCCGTCCCGATCAGCGCCGCAGCCGCCGCCCGCCGCACCTGCCCGACCCGCCAAGCACCCTCCGCATCCATACCACCACCCTCGCCACCCCCACCCCGCCCCCACCAGCCTCCACCCGAGTGACCCCGGCGCACACCCGCCGCCCCACGCCCCCGACGTGCACGAGGGCGCCAGGATGAACCTGACGCCCTCACACCTCTGCCGACCCGCCTGCGCGGCAACGCGGCTACTCGGCTACCTCGCGTACGGGTTGTCCTCCGGCGGCACCGGCGGCCGGTACGCCGCCAGGTCCGGCGGCGGCATCGGCGGCACCTGTGCCACCCGAGGCCGCACGGCCGGCTTCCGCCGCCGCACCATCGCGAACACCACCCCCGTCACCAACGCCAACCCGGCCACCACACCCGCCACAACCGGCAACGCACCACCACCCGAACCCGACGACGCCTCAGCCTTCGGCCCCGCCGACGGCACATCAGCCGGGCTCTCAACGGGAACCGGCACCGCCGAGGCAGCAGCAAATCCACTCGCCGACGGCAGCGGAGCCGCATCAGCCGGAAGCGGCGACACGTCCGCGGGGCCGGGATCCCCCGGATCCGTCAACGCGATACGCGGCCGCACCGCACCCCAGCCGGCATCGTCCGTGCGAACCGTCCCCCCGTTCGGCCTGCTCGCCGTATTGATGAGCACCCGCAGGACCTGGTTCGCCGTCCAGTCCGGATGCACCGACCAGATCAACGCCGCCGAAGCGGAAGCCAGCGCGGTCGCATCCGATGAGCCGTGGCCCTTGCAGTACCCGGACGGCGTCGTACAGGCCCCGATCGTGTCCATCCCCGGGGCGACAAGAGCCACCTGCGGCCCGTAGGAGGATTCCGACATGACGGTTCCGTTGAGGTCGATCGCACCGATACCGACGACGTTCGGTAGAGCCCCGGGATAGTCGACCGGATTCCCCGACTGCGCCTCATTCCCTGCAGCCGCGAAGACCAACGATCCCTTCGCCCTCGCAGACGCAAGAATGCGATTCAGCCTGGCCACATTCTCCTGAGTGGCGGTGACCGAGTTCATCCCTTGGGAAATACTGATGACCTTGGCCCCCTGGCCAACTGCGAAGTCGACGGCCTTCCCGAT
Organism: Kitasatospora sp. NPDC057512; assembly: GCF_042802135.1. Classification (NCBI taxonomy): domain Bacteria; kingdom Bacillati; phylum Actinomycetota; class Actinomycetes; order Kitasatosporales; family Streptomycetaceae; genus Kitasatospora; species Kitasatospora sp. NPDC057512. The sequence goes on along the minus strand of NZ_JBHVET010000009.1, from coordinate 29,572 downwards.
CTGGTCCAGGAAATCAGCCGAGACAAGACTCCCCGCCGACCCATTATTGATCTTCAGGGGGAGAATCTTGACTCCTGGCGCCAAGCCATACGCGCCTTTGCCCCCATTGGCCTTTCCTGTACCCGCAATGAGACCTGCCATCAGCGTGCCATGGGGATCACCATAAGAACCGACCCCGCCTGCGCTCCCACTGAAATCCTGCCCCGGCAGGAACTGCCCTGCCAAATCCGGGTGATCCAACTTGAAGCCGCCGTCGATCACCGCAACAGTGACGTTCGCCCCTTGGGAGACCTTCCACATCTCCGGAGCGTGCATCGCGTCCAGGTGCCACTGTTCAGCACGAATCGAGCCATCGGCGACAGCCGGCGTCACCGCCGCCCCCACCACGCACAGGCTCGCAGCCCCCAGGGCCACAAGCCGACGACCCCACATCCCGCACTCCCCCAACAACGTGAACTACCTCGCGTACGGGTTGTCCTCCGGCGGAACCGGCGGCTGGTACGACGGCGGAGCCGGCGACACCGCCCCCATCGGCTGCTGCGACGGCACTGGCGGCACCTGGGCCGCCGCGGGCTGCGCGGCCGACCTCCGACGCCGCACCACCGAGAACACCACACCGGCCACCAAGACCAACCCGGCCGCCACACCCCCCACCATCGGCAGCGCGCTGCTCGAACCCGACGACGCCTCAGCCTTCGGCTGTGCCGACGGCGCACCAGCGGCCACATCGGTCGGAGTCTCGACCGGGACCGGCACCGCAGACCCGGCAGCAGGTGCGCTCGCCGAAGGCGATGGGGCCCCCGACGGTGCAGGCGTGCCAATCGGGAGCGGTGAAACGTTCGTGGGACCAGGATCTCCCGGATCCGTCAAAGCAATACGCGGCCGCACCGCACCATAGCCAACAATGTCGTTGCGACTGGACCCGTCATTCGGCTTCCCCGCAGTATTGATGAGGACCCGCAGTACCTGGTTCCCCGTCCAGTCCGGATGCGCCGCCCACACCAATGCCGCCGAGGCCGACACCACGGCGGAAGAGTCCGACGTGCCATGGCTCTTGCAATAGCCCGTGGACGATGTGCAAGCCGAAATCATGTCCATTCCGGGAGCCACGAATACGACTTGCGGACCCCGCTCAGACTCGGCCGTAACAGTGCCGTTTCGATCCGAGGCCCCAACGCCGACCACCCCAGGGAGCGCACCAGGGTACTCGACCGGATTACCCTTCTCGGCTTCATTGCCAGCACTGGCGAAAACCAAAACACCCTTGCCTCTGGCTACCGCGATGATCCCGTTCAGTTTCGCCACATCTGCCGGGTAAGCGGTTACCGCATCAATCCCTTGCGAGATGTTGATGACCTTCGCCCCTTGGTCAACCGCATAATTGACGGCCTGCCCGATCTGATCCAGGAAGTCGGTCGAAACGAGCGATCCGACCTTTCCGCTGTTGATCTTCAACGGGAGGATCTTGACGCCAGGAGAGACACCCAGTGCGCCGGTCCCGGAATTCCCCTTACCGGTCCCAGCGATAAGGCTGGAGATGCTCGTGCCATGGCCGTCCGCGAAGGACCCCACACCACCGGAGCTCCCGCTGAAGTCCTGCCCCGGTAGGAACTGCCCCTCCAGGTCAGGGTGATCCAGCTTGAACCCACTGTCGATCACCGCGACCGTGATGCCCTGTCCCTTGGTGACCTTCCACATCTCAGGAGCGTGCATCGCCTCCAGATGCCACTGCTGCTGCCGAATTGTGTCCTCGGCAACCGCAGGCGCTGCGACCGGGCCGACCACGATTCCCGCCGCCAGAAGCGCCGCAGCAGCAGCCCGCCAACGCGCCCGCGCGTTCGTCCGCCCCATCACAACTCCTCGTCAATCTCTCCGTCGACCGGGAAGCGTGCCCCGAACAAGGCTGCCCGGCCACTGGGGGTGCCCAGTGGCCGGGCAGTCGTTGCCGTCCTACTCAATCACGTCCGGGTTGCTGTGCGGCGTACCGCTGGTCCAGGTCTCCTCGTCCTCGTGCAGGTAGTCGGCCCGCTGGCGGCGGTCGCGCTCCTTCCGGCCGCCGTGGCCCGCCGCTCCGGGGGCCATCATGCCGTTCTGCCTGGCCTGGGGGCCGTTCTCGCCAGCACCCGCCGCGCGGTTGCGCAGACCGGTACCACCCGGCGTGAACTCCCCACCGGCCGTCGGGCCCTTGCGGCCACCGACCGTGCCACCCGTGGTCGAGGACAGGCCCCGGCCGCGCGAGCCTCCGCCGGCGCCGACCGCACCACCGTGGGCACCGCCCATGCCTGGGTGCATGCCGCCGCCCATGCCACCGGGACCGCCGACCCGGCCGCCGCCGCCCGGCCCCGCCTCACGGGCGCCGAAGACCGTCCCGCTGGGCAGACCGGGGGTGCCGCTCCTCCCCTGCCCGGGGCCGCCACCGAACGGGGTCGTGCGCACCGGGATCTGGCCGCCGCCCTTGCCCGGGACGTACCCGCTGCCACCGCCCTTGGTCGGGACGGTGCCGCCGCCCGGTCCCCCCGGGAAGCCCGTGACCGGGCCGCCCCCGGGAACGCCGGGCCCGCCGCCCGGGCCACTCGGCCCGTTCGGGTAGCCGGGGAGGGTGGTCGGTCCGTCCGTCGGCAGCTGGCCGCCGCCGGGGCCGTACGGGCCGGTCTGCGTGGGCAGGGTCGGCAGGGTGGGCAGGCTGTTGAGGTCGGTGCCCGGACGGTTGACCGGGTCCGACGGGTACGACGGCGGGATCGAGGTCCCCGGGTCCTGGGGCGCGGGCGGCAGCTGGCCACCGCCACCGTGCGGCGGGGGCGGGGTGTTGCCCGGGTTGGACGGACCGGGGCCGCTCGAGCCCGGGTCACGGGGCAGGACCTTTCCTCCGCCGTAGCCGCCGCCACCAGACGGGTCGGAGCCACCTCCGACGCTTCCGCCACCCGAACGCGGGTTGCGGACGGGGCCGCCAGAGCCCACCGAGCCACTACTGCCGCCCGAAACGCTCGACGAGCCGGCTTTGTCGGCACCAGCACCAGGCGTCCCCGGCAGCACCACATCCGAAGGGATCCCGTTCAGCGTCGTCGTCGCCGCGCTGTACGCCTGGGCCAGCTTCTCCATCTGGAGAACGGCCTCCTGGTGCTCCTTCTCGACCTTCGCCTTCGCCTGGACGTACTCCGTCGACGTCACCCAGTTGGGGTTGACCGTCTTCATGTACTCGTCGACGGTCTGGCCGACGGCAAGCTGGGGAACATTGAGCAGGTTCGACTGGCTGTTGTGCTTGTTGACCGCCTGGATCTCCGTCTGCGGGGGCTCCGGCACAGCGACCTTGGCGGTGCTGAGTGCCTCACCGGCCTGGTGCATCGCATCGCCCGCGGTCGTGGCGTGGTCACCGATGATCTGCGCCGACTGCTGGAGGTTGTTCACCCAGGTCTTGAAGCTCTCGGCGGCGGGACCTTCCCAGGTGACGTTGCCGACATGCGACTTGAGCGCCGTACTCAGTTCCTTCAGCACCCGGCCGGCCGACTGCAGCTGAGTACCACGACTGAGGACCGTCGTCGGGTCCGTGCTGTCCACCATTTTCCGCAGGTGGGCGTGTTCCATGCCTTCGAAGTTCGTGCTGGCTGACACTACTTGCTCCCCGTTTCCCCGTAGGACTCTCCCCGAGCCGGCATCAGTACTGGCTGCCGGTCGACCCCGGTGCCGACGTGGTGACACCCGCGTTCTTCGCGACGGCGTTCTGCGCGGCCGTCGTGTGGTCCTCGTTGGTCGCGTAGATGCTGGCCGTCCGCGAAACCGCTGTCTGCATCGCCTGGATCTGCGACACGAAGTCCTTGTGCAGCTGGACGAGCTGGGCGTGCACCTTCCCGTAGGCGGTGGTCAGCGCCGTCGCCTCCGCGAACTCCGCGCTCGCGAAGCTCTTGCCCGTCAGCTTCTGCTCCTGGAGCTTGTACGGCGCGGCCGGCGAGCCCTCCATCGCGGCGAGCAGGGCCTCGATCTTGCCCACGAAGGTCGTGAGCGTGTCGAGCTCGACCTGGACGTTCTGCTTCCCGAAGGCCGCCACCAGGTCACTGGCGCTGACGTTCGTCTGCACCGTGCTGACGACGGGGGCGATGTTGATCCCGCCCAGCGGCCATGGGAGTTTGTGGTCCAACATAAACGGTGTCGTGTCCCCCGAAGGGTTCGCCGGCGCAGGAGCCCCCGGCTCCTTCGCGTCACCTTCTGCCACAGCAGTTCACCTCTCCCCCGTACGGCCCGCCGCGCCCGGGGCGTCCCGGGCGGCCGCGTTCCGCAACACACCGTCAACTTCTGGGTCGTACCGTCCTGGTCGGCGCACCGTCCGCCCTGTGGACGGTTTCCGCCTCCGTCATCGTAGCCACCGCCTCTGTCGGACCGGCAGGGACCTTGGCCCGCCCGTACGCGATCGGTACGAACTTGACATGTGGGAGCCGCCGCGGACGGCCTGGGTAGACTGACCCGGTACGCCCCATCTGCCGCGCAATGTCGCACAGCAGCGACCCCAGGCCGCAGAACGGACGTGACCGCGTGAGCTCTCCCGGCGTCTCCCCTTCCCCCTGGTGGGCCCGTGCCGCGCGGCCCGCGCGGCCGCCGGTGCCGGTGGCGCTGATGGTGCGGGCGGCGGTGGGCATGGCGGTGCCGTTGGCGGTGGGGCTGCTGGTGCACCGGCTGGATCTGGGGGTGTTCGCCGGGCTCGGGGCGATGCACGCGACGATGAACGACCGGGCCGAGCCGGGCAGGTTGCGGGCCGCCCGGATCGGGGCGGCGGTCCTCGCCTCGGCGCTCGGCATGCTGATCGGCACGGCTCTCCAGCACGCCGACGCGGACGGCCTCGTCCTGGGTGCCGTGCTGACGCTGACCGCCTTCGCCTCCGGCGCGCTGAGCGCGACCGGTCCGCGCGGTTCGGCGGCGGGGATGCTGCTGCTGGTGTCGGCGGCGCTGGGCAGTGGGATGCCGCTGCCGCGGCCGTGGTGGGCGGCGGCGCCGATGCTGCCGGTCGGGGCCGCGTTCGTGGTCCTGCTCGGGCTGGCGGCGGGAGCGCCGAACCGGCCTGCCGCGGATCCGCGCAACCGGGCGCTGGCCGCCGCGTACGACGCGCTGGGCCGTACGCTCGCCGACCTGGGCGGCCCGCGGGCGGGGGCCTCGCGCCAGGTGCTGACGGCCCGCCTGAACCAGCTCCAGGACCTCCTCGGCACGAACCGGCAGGAGCGCCAGGACAGGCAGGAGCACCAAGGCAGGCAGGAGCGCCACAGCAGGCAGGACCGCCGGGCCCGGATGTACGAGGCCGCCCTCGCCGCCACCGAGGCGGCGACCGGCCTGCTGTGGGCGCGCCGCCCGGTCCCGCCCGAGGTGGCCGAGGTGCCGAACCGGCTGGCGGCCGCCGTGCGGCAGGGCGGCGGCGAGGTCGCCGTCCCCGACTGGCGGCCCGACACCCCCTCGCGGGTGGCCCTGGACGTGGCCCTGCGCGCCGCCGCCGACACCGTGGCCGGCCGCGACACCCGGCTCGGCACCGCCCCCGCACCGCCGCCGGACCCCTGGCGGCTGCGGGTACGGCTGCTGTCCCGGGGTTCGGTCCGGTACGGGCTGCGGGTCGCGCTGTGCATCGCGGTCGGTTCGGCGGTCACCGCCAACTACCCGCTCAGCAAGAGCTACTGGGTGCCGATGACGATCGCCTTCGTGCTGAAGCCGGACCTGGGCTCGGTGTTCCTGCGCGCCGTGAGCCGCTCGGTCGGCACGGTGCTCGGGGTGGCGGTGACCGCGGCCCTGCTCATGGCCACCACCGACGAGTGGGCGCTGACCGCGATGGCCGCCGGCTGCGTGGCCCTGCTCCCGTACGCCACGGCGGCGCACTACGGGCTGAACACCGTGGTGATGACGCCGATGGCGTTGGTCCTGCTCCAGCTCGGCGGGCAGAGCAGCGCCGCCGAGTTCTGGCCCCGGGTCCTGGACACCGTGCTGGCCAGCGCGATCGTGCTGCTCTTCGGCTACCTGCTGTGGCCGGAGCGCCCGCGCCACCGGATCGAGCCCAGGCTGGTCGACGCGGCGACGGCGCTGCGGGCCTACCTGGACGCCGTCGTCCGCGGCGCCGGCCAGGACGGCGGCCAGGGCAGCGACCGGACCGGCACCGCCCAGGTGTGGCTGCGCCGTACGGCCTACCGGTCGCTCGCGGACGCCCGCCGGGAGGTGCAGCAGGGACTGGCCGAGCCCCCGCCCACCGGCCGGCTGGCCGAACGGTGGCTGCCGGCGACGGCGGCGCTGGAGCGGCTGGGCGGCGCGGTGGCGGCCTTCGCGGCACAGATCCGGTACGGCGGCCGGGTGCCGGACCCGGCCGAGGTCGACCGGGTGCGGCACGCGTTGGACGAACTGACCGCCACCGCCCGCGCGCACCGCCCACCGACGCCCCCGACGCCCGCAGCAACCCCGGCGACCCCGGAAACCCCAACAGCCGCAACAGCCGTCCCGCACGACCCGACGCGCAGCGCGCTGGGCCGTGCGGCGGAGGAGCTCGAAGCGCTCCTCCACAACCGACCGGACGACTGACCGGCCCAGCCCCCCGGCCAACCGGCTCAGACCGGCTCAGTGCGGCTCAGTGCGGCTCAGACCAGCTCAGTCCGGCTCAGACCTGCTCGGCCAGCTCCAGCCAGCCCATCTCCAGCTCCTCCTTCTCGTCCCGGACCGCGCGCAGCTGCGCGTCCAGCTCCGCGACCTTGGAGAAGTCGGCGGCGTGCTCGGCGAGTTGGGCGTGCAGCTTGGACTCCTTCTCGTCCAGCTTGGCGATCTGCCGCTCCAGCTTCTGCATCTCCTTCTTCGCCGCCCGCAGGTCCCCGCCGGACAGCGCGGGGGCGGCGCCCCCGTCCTCGGAGGCGGCCGGGGCGGTCGAGGAGGCCGGAGCGGCGGAGCCGGCCTGGGCGGCGGCGGTGGCCGCGGCGGCCATCCTGGCCCGGCGCTCCAGGTACTCGTCGACGCCGTTCGGCAGCATCCGCATCTTCTTGTCGCCGAGCAGCGCGTGGACGGTGTCCGTGGTGCGCTCGATGAAGAAGCGGTCGTGGCTGATGACGATCATCGAGCCGGGCCAGCCGTCGAGCAGGTCCTCCAGCTGGTTGAGCGTCTCGATGTCCAGGTCGTTGGTGGGCTCGTCCAGGAAGAGCACGTTGGGCTCGTCCATCAGCAGCCGCAGCAGCTGGAGGCGGCGCCGCTCGCCACCGGACAGGTCGCCGACCGGCGTCCACTGCTTGTCCTTGCCGAAGCCGAACTGCTCGCACAGCTGGCCGGCGCTCATCTCCCGGCCCTTGCCGAGGTCGACCCGCGAGCGGACCTGCTCGACGGCCTGGAGCACCCGGGTCGCCGGGTCCAGCTCGGCGACCTCCTGCGACAGGTAGGCCAGCCGCACGGTCTTGCCGACCTTGATGACGCCCGACGCCGGCTGGACGTCGCCCTCGGAGGCGTACGCGTCGCGCATCGCGCGCAGCAGCGAGGTCTTGCCGGCGCCGTTGACGCCGAGCAGGCCGATCCGGTCGCCGGGGCCGAGCTGCCAGGTGAGGTTCTCCAGCAGCAGCTTCGGGCCGGCCGTGACGGTCACGCCCTCCAGCTCGAAGACGGTCCTCCCGAGCCGCGCGTTGGCGAACTTCATCAGCTCGGACTTGTCGCGCGGGTCCGGCACGTCCGCGATCAGGGCGTTGGCGGCCTCGATCCGGTAGCGCGGCTTGGAGGTGCGGGCGGGGGCGCCCCGGCGCAGCCAGGCCAGCTCCTTGCGGGCCATGTTCTGGCGCTTCTGCTCCTCGACGGCCTCGATCCGGGAGCGCTCGGCGCGGGCGAAGACGTAGTCGGAGTAGCCGCCCTCGTACTCGTGCACCTCGCCGTTCTGGACGTCCCACATCCGGGTGCAGACCTGGTCGAGGAACCAGCGGTCGTGGGTGACGCAGACGAGCGCGGAGCGGCGCTTCTGCAGGTGCTGGGCGAGCCAGTTGATGCCCTCGACGTCGAGGTGGTTGGTGGGCTCGTCCAGGATGATCAGCTCGGGCGAGCCGAGCAGCAGCTTGGCGAGGGCGATCCGGCGGCGCTCGCCGCCGGAGAGCGGGCCGATGACGGTGTCCAGGCCGTCGGCGAAGCCGGGCAGGTCGAGGCCGCCGAAGAGGCCTTCGATGATGTCGCGGATGCGGGCGTCGCCGAGCCACTCGTGGTCGGCCCGGTCGGCGATCACCTCGTGCCGGATGGTGGCCTTCGGGTCGAGCGAGTCGTGCTGGGTGAGGACGGCCGGTTCGAGGCCGCCGTTCCAGGTGATCCGGCCGCCGTCGGGCTCCTCCAGCTTGGCGAGCATCCGGATCAGGGTGGTCTTGCCGTCGCCGTTGCGGCCGACGACGCCGATCCGGTCGCCCTCGCTGACGCCCAGGCTGACCGCGTCCAGCAGGGCGCGGGTGCCGTAGACCTTCGTGACGGACTCGATGGTGGCGAGGTTGACGGCCACGTGTGCTGCGCTCCAGGGTTCGGCGGTCGCGGGGCGGCCCGCCGCTCGACGGCCGGATGCCCCTCTCGGGACACCCCGATCTCCCCAGCCTAATGGGCCCGCCGGAACAGCCTCACCGCGTCAGCCCGCGACGGACGCCCCCGGCACCGGCCCGTGGGTGGCGTGCGCGGTCCGGCAGGTGCCGGAGGCCCGCAGCGCCCCGGCGACCGCGGCGGCGGCCTCGGCGTCCTTGACCAGGAAGGCGCAGGTCGGCCCGGAGCCGGAGACCAGTGCCCCGAGCGCGCCCGCCTCGGTGCCGGCCCGCAGGGTGGCGGCGAGCGCGGGGCGCAGCGAGAGCGCGGCGGGCTGGAGGTCGTTGGCGAGGGCGGCGGCCAGGGCGACGGGGTCGCCCTCGGCGAGGGCGGCGAGCAGCGCCGGGTCGGCGTCCGGGGTGGGGACGTCGGTGTCGCCGGAGCCGGTGCCGGCCTCTTCGCGCAGCCGGTCGCACTCGCGGAACACGGCGGGGGTGGACAGGCCGCCCTCGGCGACCGCGAAGACCCAGTGGAAGGTGCCCTCGACGGCCAGCGGCTCCAGGATCTCGCCCCGGCCGCGGCCGAGGGCGACGCCGCCGAGCAGCGCGAACGGCACGTCCGAGCCGAGCTCGGCGGCGAGCTCCAGCAGCACCGGGAGCGGGGTGTCCAGCTGCCAGAGCGCGTCGCAGGCGACCAGCGCGGCCGCGCCGTCGGCGCTGCCCCCGGCCATGCCGCCGGCCACCGGGATGGCCTTGGCGATGTGCAGGTGCACGCCCGGGTCGGCGATGCCGTGGTGGGCGGCGAGCAGCCGGGCGGCGCGGGCGGCGAGGTTGCTGTCGTCCAGCGGGACGACGGCGGCGTCCGGCCCGGAGCAGCTCAGTGTCACGCCCTCCGCCGCGGTGGCGGTGACCTCGTCCCCGAGGGCGACGGCGAAGAAGACGTTGGCCAGGTCGTGGAAGCCGTCGGCGCGCAGCCCGCCGACCCCCAGCTGGACGTTGACCTTGGCCGGTACCCGTACGGTGATCACGCGGAGTCCTCAGTCGTCTGCTCGGCGGACGCGGGCGCCTGCTCAGCAGGCGCGGGCTCGGCGGGCACGGGCGCCTGCTCGGCGGACGCGGGCCGGACGGGCTCGCGCTCGGCGGCCCCGGCCCGGCCGGTCCGCTGCCCGGCCCCCGCGGCCTGGGCGGGCCTGTGCTCGGCGATCGCGGCGAACTGCTCCACCGTCAGCATCTCGCCGCGCAGCTTGTGGTCGATGCCGGCCGCCGCGAGCGCCTGCTCGGCCCCGGCGGCGGAGCCCGCCCAGCCGGCCAGCGCGGCGCGCAGGGTCTTGCGCCGCTGGGCGAACGCGGCGTCGACCACCGCGAACACCTCCTCGCGGCTGGCGCTGGTCTTCGGCGGCTCGCGGCGGATCAGCGAGACCAGCCCGGAGTCGACGTTGGGGGCGGGCCAGAACACGTTCCGCCCGATGGCGCCGGCCCGCTTCACCTCGGCGTACCAGTTGGCCTTGACCGACGGGACGCCGTACACCTTGTTGCCCGGCTTGGCGGCGAGCCGGTCGGCGACCTCGCTCTGCACCATCACCAGGGTCCGCTCGATGCTGGGGAAGGTCGCCAGCATGTGCAGCAGGACGGGCACCGCGACGTTGTACGGGAGGTTGGCGACCAGCGCGGTGGGCGCCGGGCCGGGCAGCTCGGTGACCTCCATGGCGTCGCTGAACACCAGGTCGAAGGCGTCCGCCTTGCCCGGCATCCGGGCGGCGACGGTGTCCGGCAGGTGCCGCGCCAGCACCGGGTCGATCTCGACCGCGGTCACGTGCCGCGCGACCTCCAGCAGCGCCAGCGTGAGCGAGCCGAGCCCGGGCCCGACCTCCACCACCGCGTCCTGCTCCGTCACCTCGGCGGCCCGGACGATCCGCCGCACGGTGTTGCCGTCGATGACGAAGTTCTGCCCGCGCTGCTTGGTCGGCTTCACGCCGAACGCGGCCGCCAGCTCCCGGATGTCGGCGCTGCCCAGCAAGGGGGTCCCCCCGGCCGGAGGCTGGGGGTGGCTGTCAGGGGTGGGGTCGGTGGTGCTCACGCGCCAAGGATACGGGCGCCGGAGGGGCTCAGAGTTCGACCAGCGCCGCGAGGTCGATCTCCACCGGGTACGGCACCGAGGTCCGGAGCACGCCCTCGTGCTGGGCGACGGGCAGGTAGACGCCCTTCTCCTCGTCCCGGTGGAACTCGTGGACGATCGGCAGGTTGTCGATGCCCCGCTCGACCCGCCAGTAGGCGGGGATCCTCTTGTCGGCGTACTGGCCGGGCTTGCGGAACCGGTCGTTGGCCCGGGTGCCGTGCGAGACGACCTCCACGGCCAGGACCAGTGCCTCGGGCGGGAGGCACTCCAGCTCGAAGACGTCCAGGCCGGTCTTGTCGAACACCACGACGTCCGGCTTGGCCGTGTTGGCCTCGTCCAGCAGGACGCAGCGCTCGACGTTCGCCGCGTACGGCGTGACCCGTGCGCTGCGAAGAGCCGAGTAGAGCTCATCCCGCACCTGGTCGTGCCACTGATTCGTCTGCCCCCGGACCACGATGACTCCGTCCACCAGATCCCAATCGAACGGCAGGTCGAGGTTCTTGACCTGCTCGTACGTCCAGTCCTGGGACAGCGCGTGCATCCAGTCGAGGTGATCGTCCACGGGTTCGTTGATCGGCTCGGCGGTCATTGCCACCTCCCTCACTGCACTCATGCTAACCAGCATCTCAGTGCCGCGAGAGTGCCGAATCGTTTCCTCTGAACCGAAAACTTCTCCGAAACCGAAAACCCTTCCGAACGGGAAGCCCCTCCGAGCAGGAAATCCGTTCCGGCCCGCTCAGTACCCGAAGGCCCGGGCGGTGTTCGCCGCGATGGCCGCGGACAGCTCGTCCTCGGCCAGGCCCAGGGTGGCGGCCATCGAGCGCACCGTGACCGGGATCAGGTACGGGGCGTTCGGGCGGCCGCGGTACGGGTGCGGGGTGAGGAACGGGGCGTCGGTCTCGACCAGGATCCGGTCCGGCGGGGTGGCGAGCAGGGCGTCGCGCAGCGGCTGGTTGGCCTTGAAGGTGACCGGGCCGGCGAAGGAGAGGTACCAGCCGTGCTCGGCGCAGGTCTTCGCCATCTCCGCGTCGCCGGAGTAGCAGTGGAAGACCGTCCGCTCCGGGGCGCCCTCCGCCAGCAGGACGGCGATGACGTCCTCGTGGGCCTCCCGGTCGTGGATGACCAGGGCCTTGCCGTGCCGCTTGGCCATCTCGATGTGGCGGCGGAACGACTCCTTCTGGATCTCCACGCCCTCCGGCCCGGTGCGGAAGTAGTCCAGGCCGGTCTCGCCGACCGCCACCACCTGCGGCAGTGCGGCGAGCCGGTCGATCTCGGCGAGCGCCTCGTCGAGGGCGGCGGCGCCGCCGGCCTTCCGCTGCCGGCCGGACCAGCCGTCCGCGTCGCCGAGGAAGATCCGCGGCGCCTCGTTCGGGTGCAGGGCGACGGCCGCGTGCACCTGCTCGTACTGCGCCGCCAGTTCGGCGGCCCAGCGCGAGCCGGGCACGTCGCAGCCCACCTGGACCACCGTGGTGACCCCGACCGAGGCGGCCTTCGCCAGGCCCTCGGCGGGGGTGCCGGACTGCATGTCGAGGTGGGTGTGCGAGTCGGCCACCGCCACTGCCAGGGGTTCCGGCAGCGGCGGCGGGGTCGACCGGGCGTCGTCCTTGGCGGCCATGTCAGGCGGTCGGCTTCTCTTCGAGGCGCGGGAAGAGGATCTCGCCCTTGGTGACGGTGGCACCGGCGGGCAGCCGGCCCCAGTCGGCGACGGTGGCGACGGTCTGCGCGGAGAGCGCGCCCAGCCCGGCGGCCTCGGCGCCCAGCGAGACCCACAGCTTCTCGGCGGTGGTCGGCATCACCGGGTTGAGCAGCACGGCGGTGGCGCGCAGCGCCTCGGCGGCGGTGTAGAGGATGGTGGCCAGGCGGGCCCGGCCCTCGGCCGAGTCGTCCTTGGCGACCTTCCAGGGCTCCTGCTCGGTGAGGTAGCCGTTGACCTGCTTGACGAACTCGAAGATCGCCGCGAGGCCGCCGGCGAAGTCCAGCTCCTCGCCGATCTTCCGGTCGGCCGTCTCGACGGCCCTGGTCAGCCCGTCGGCCACGGCCTGCTCGGCGTCGCCCGCGGCGGTGGCGGCGGGCAGCACCCCGTCGAAGTACTTGCCGACCATCGCGGCGACCCGGGAGGCCAGGTTGCCGAAGTCGTTGGCCAGCTCGGAGGTGTACCGGGCGGTGAAGTCCTCCCAGGAGAACGAGCCGTCGGTGCCGAACGGGATCGCCCGCAGGAAGTAGTAGCGGTACGCGTCCACGCCGAAGTGCGAGGTCAGGTCGGTGGGCGCGATGCCGGTCAGGTTGGACTTGGACATCTTCTCGCCGCCGACCATCAGCCAGCCGTTGGCGACGACCCGCTTGGGCAGCGGCAGCCCGGCGGCCATCAGCATGGCGGGCCAGATGACGGCGTGGAACCGCAGGATGTCCTTGCCGACGAGGTGGACCGAGGCGGGCCACAGCTCGGCGAAGCGCTCCGGGTCGCTGCCGTAGCCGGCCGCGGTGATGTAGTTCTGCAGCGCGTCGACCCACACGTAGAGGACGTGCTTCTCGTCCCAGGGCAGCGGCACGCCCCAGTCGAAGGTGGAGCGGGAGATCGAGAGGTCCTTGAGGTCCTGCTCGACGAAGCGCAGCACCTCGTTGCGGGCCGAGGCGGGCTGGATGAAGTCCGGGTTCGCCGCGTAGAACTCCAGCAGCTGCGGGCCGTAGGCGGAGAGGCGGAAGAAGTAGTTCTCCTCCTCCAGCCACTCGACGGGCCGCTTGTGCACGGAGCAGAGCTTCTCGTCCTCGGTGGCGCCGTCGAGCAGCTCGGACGGGAGCTTGAACTCCTCGCAGCCGACGCAGTACGGGCCGGAGTAGCCGCCCTTGTAGATCTCGCCCTTGTCGTACAGGTCCTGGACGAACTCCTGCACCCGGGCGGTGTGCCGCTCCTCGGTGGTGCGGATGAAGTCGTCGTTGGCGATCTCCAGGTGCTGCCAGAGCGGCTTCCAGGCCTCCTCGACCAGCTTGTCGCACCACTCCTGCGGGCTGACGCCGTTCGCCTCGGCGGTCCGCATGATCTTCTGACCGTGCTCGTCGGTGCCGGTCAGGTACCACACCTTCTCGCCGCGCTGGCGGTGCCAGCGGGTGAGGACGTCGCCCGCCACGGTGGTGTACGCGTGGCCGAGGTGCGGGCGATCGTTGACGTAGTAGATCGGGGTGGAAACGTAGTACGCCGGGGTGCTCGCCCCGGTGGTGCTGTGGTCTGCAGTGGCCGCCATGGTCGGAAAGCTTAGTCGGGCACGCGGACCGCCCTCGACCGAGTTGTTCCCGGCCGGGGGCGGTCGCCGCTCCGTCGCCCCGGTGTCAGCCCAGCAGCCGCGTCCAGAACCGGGCCCAGCGCCCGCGCGGCCGGGTGGGCTCGGCCGCCGGCGGCGCCCCGGCCGGCTCGGCGTGCGCCGGGTAGCCGGGGGCGTGCTGCCAGGGCTGGTCGGCGGAGGCCACCCGGCCCTCGCGCATGATCCGCACGGTGTGGCCGCCGCAGCCCGGGCAGGTCGGCTTGAGCAGCGGGGACGGCACCCGGACGCCGTTGGCGTGGTACTCGAACACGACGTGCCCGTCGTTGGCCACGTGGTGTTCGATGTCGTACGCCTGCTCCCAGCCGTACCCGCAGCGCAGGCACGCGAAGGAGTAGGCCTCCCGTACGGTCTCGACGGGAGTGTGCGGCCGGCCGGCCAGACCGGCGGTGCTCAGTGCGCTGCCACTGCGGGGGGTACCGACTACATCGCTCATGGCCGTCTCCCAGCGCCCGCCGGACGCTCGTCCGGCTGGGTCTTTCCCTTCCAGGAAATGCCCGGACCGCCCCGGCCGATGCCCGGCTTGTGAAGACTTGGATGCGCGTTGGTCAGACCTATACGAAAATCCTCGCAGGGTCCGGGAAGCGCGACCGAAACTTCAGCTCAGCTGGTGTTTACCGGGGCCTTCTCTCCACGGTACGACTCCCCGTGAGCAACGCAACCCCCGGAATTCACCCCTTTCCCAGGCCGCTTTCCAGGCCTTCCCGCTTCGCCGCCACGACCGCGTCGAAGACCTCCCGCTTGGGCAGCGAGAGCTCCACCGCGACGGCCGCGATGGCCTCCTTGCGGCGCTCCCCGGCCTCCTCGCGGACGGCCACCAGCCGGGCCAGCTCGGCCGGGGTCAGCTCCTGGGGCGCGGCCGGCGGGGCGCCGGCGACCACGACGGTGATCTCGCCCTTGACGCCCTCGGCCGCCCAGGCGGCCAGTTCGCCGATCGGCCCGCGCTTGACCTCCTCGTAGGTCTTGGTGAGCTCGCGGCAGACGGCGGCCGGCCGCTCCGGCCCGAACGCCCCGGCCATCGCGGTCAGCGCCTCGGCGATCCGGTGCGGCGCCTCGAAGAAGACCATGGTGCGCGGTTCGGCGGCGATCGAGGCGAGCTGCCGGGCCCGGTCGCCGCTCTTGCGCGGCAGGAAGCCCTCGAAGGTGAAGCGGTCCACCGGCAGGCCGGACAGCGCGAGCGCGGTGAGCACCGCCGAGGGCCCGGGCACCGCGGTGACCTTGACGTCGGCGGCCACGGCGGCGGCGACCAGCCGGTAGCCGGGGTCGGAGACCGAGGGCATGCCGGCGTCGGTGACCAGCAGCACCCGGGCGCCGCCGAGCAGCGCCTCGACCAGTTCGGGGGTGCGGCCGACCTCGTTGCCCTCGAAGTAGGAGACCACCCGGCCCGCCGGGGTCACCCCGAGTGCCTGGGTGAGCCGGCGCAGCCGCCGGGTGTCCTCGGCCGCGATCACGTCCGCCGTGGCCAGTTCGTTGACGAGCCGGGGCGGGGCGTCCGAGACGTCGCCGATGGGGGTGCCTGCGAGAACGAGTACTCCTGTCACGGTCCCCATCCTCGCAGCTGCCGGGCCCCCGGGGTTTTTGGTGACGATTCGGTCAGCTTCCGAGGGAGCGGACACACGTGCGAGGAGCGCCCCTACGATGTGGCGGATGAACGGCGACACGGCGGCCCAGGCGCCCACTGGTACGGACCACTCCGCGTACGGCGGCGTCGGCCTGCCGTCCCCCCGCCCACCGCAGGACGGGCCGGCCGGCTGGCGCGAACGCCTGGCCCGGTTCGGCTACACCGCCCGCCCCACCGGGACGCTCACCGAGCGCCTGGCCCCGCCGATGCCGGACGGCCCCCGGGTGACGCCCCGGGACGTGCCGCAGTCGCCGCTGCTGCTGCGGATGGGCGTCTCGCTGCCGCAGGGCCTGTGGTTCTTCCTCTGCCGCTGGGCCGGCTGGCTGGGTCCGGTCGCGGTGGCGGTCTTCGCCGGCCTCCTGCGGTTCACGAACCTGGGGCAGCCGCACGCGATCATCTTCGACGAGACGTACTACGCCAAGGACGCCTACGCGCTCTGGCACGGCGGCTACGAGATCAACTGGCCGGAGGACGCCAACACCACGATCATGACGCCGGGCGCGGCCGTCCCGTACCGGGCGACGCCCTCGTACGTGGTGCACCCGCCGGTCGGCAAGTGGATCATCGGCGCGGGCGAGCAGCTGTTCGGCATGAACCCCTTCGGGTGGCGGTTCGCGGTGGCCCTGCTCGGCACCCTGTCGGTGCTGATGGTGGCCCGGATCGCCCGCCGGATGTTCCGCTCCACCCTGCTGGGCTGCGTCGCGGGCCTGCTGCTCGCGGTGGACGGCCTGCACCTGGTTCTCAGCCGGGCCGCCCTGCTCGACCTGGTGGTGATGTTCTGGACCCTCGCCGCCTTCGGCTTCCTGCTGCTGGACCGCGACCGCACCCGGGCCCTGCTGGCCCGGCGGCTGGGCGGGGTCGAGGACGCCCGGCTCGCCCAGCGGCTGGGCCTGGGCTGGCGCCCGTACCGGATCGCGGCCGGCGTCTGCGTCGGCCTGACCTGCGCCACCAAGTGGAGCGGCCTGTACGTCGCGGCGGCCTTCGGTCTGCTCACGGTGCTCTGGGACGTCGGCGCCCGCCGCCTGGCCGGCGCCCCGCGCCCGTTCGTGGCGGTGCTCGCCCGGGACGTGCTGCCGGCCTTCGTCTCGGTGGTCGTCGTCTCGGTCGCGGTCTACATCGCGTCCTGGTGGGGCTGGTTCGCCAGCAGCACCGCTCCCGGCCAGGGCGGCTGGGGCCGGGACTGGGCGGTCGGCCGCTCCACCGACTTCCCGTGGATACCCGAGGCCCTGCGCTCGCTGTGGCACTACCACTCCACGGTCTACGACTTCCACGTCGGCCTGAGCGACCCGCACACCTACCAGTCCAACCCGTGGTCCTGGCTGGTGCTGGGCCGTCCGGTGTCCTTCTTCTACGAGTCCCCCAAGTACGGCCAGGCCGGCTGCACCGCCGCCGACTGCGCCCGCGAGGTGCTGGGCATCGGCACCCCGCTGCTGTGGTGGACGGGCATCGCGGCGCTGGCCTACTGCCTGTGGCGCTGGGCGGCCCGGCGGGACTGGCGGGCCGGCGCGCTGCTCTGCGGCCTGGCCGCCGGCTACCTGCCCTGGTTCGCCTACCAGCAGCGGACGATCTTCCTCTTCTACGCGGTGGTCTTCGTCCCGTTCCTGGTGCTCGCGGTGACGATGCTGATCGGCGCCCTGATCGGACCGGCCGGCGCCTCCCGGGACCGCCGGATCATCGGCTCCGCGGCGGCCGGACTGCTGGTCCTGCTGATCGTCTGGAACTTCCTCTTCTTCTTCCCGCTGTTCACCGGGCAGACCATCCCGCTGGAGGACTGGCGCCGCCGGATGTGGTTCAACACCTGGATCTGATCCGCCGCCCCGGGCACACCGGGTTCCCGCGAACCGTCCGTATGCGGTGCACAACACGTACCAGATCCGTCACAAGTGCCGGGCGATTCGACGGCGCACCGATCCGCGCTGCCTAGGGTGGAGGGGTACCGCGTTTCCGGCTCCGGCCGGTTGCGCCCGGCCGCGAGACCCCTGGGGGACCTGCACCATGCGCAGTGGCGCGAAGATCGGCATCATCACCGGCGTGTCCATCGCCGTCCTCGCGGGCGGCGGCTACGGCGTGTACAGCCTGGTGAGCGAGTCGGACGGCGTTTCCGGTGGCAAGAAGCCGCGCACCGTGGTCGCCGAGCCGCCGACCGCCGACCAGGCGACGGCCGGCCTGAAGGACTTCCTGACGGCCTGGGCGGCCGGCGACATCGCCAAGGCGGCCTCGCTGACCGACGACCCGGCCGCGGCCACCGCCGGTCTGACCGCCTTCCGGGACCAGGTCAAGCCGAGCGCGCTGACCCTCACCCCCTTCGGGCCGACCACCCAGCAGGTCTTCTCCGCCGCCACCGGCACCCCCGCCCCGGCCGCCAAGCCGACCGCCGGGGCCTCCGCGACCCCGGGCGCCACCGGTACGCCGGGCGCCGGCGACTCGCCGTCCGCCGCCGCCACGCCCGCGCCCACCGGCACGCTGATGTCCTACAAGGCGCGCGCCGAGTTCGCCGGCACCAACCGGGCCTGGGACTACCAGGGCTTCCTGGGCGTCGTGAAGATGAGCGACAACACCCCGGCCGTGCACTGGGCGCCGTCGGTGATCCACCCCCACCTGTCCGGCAACGAGACCATCGCCGTCCAGCCGGTCTTCGCCCCGCCGTCCACCGTGGTCGACCGCAACGGCAAGCCGGTCCAGGGCGCCTCGCTCACCCAGTCGCTGCTGACCACCCTCCAGGACAACGCCAACAAGCTGCTGCCGCCGGACCCGGCCAAGGACCAGGACGCGGGCAGCGCGGTGGTGATCTCCGACCCGGCCGGCAAGGGCCCCCAGGACAAGCTGTTCACGATCGTCGAGCCGAAGCCCGGCAAGCCGTTCAAGCTCACCATCGACAACACCCTCCAGGCCGCCGCCGAGAAGGCGATGACCGACCTGGCGGGCAAGCCCGGCTCCGTCGTCGCGATCGAGCCGAGCACCGGTCAGGTGCTGGCCTTCGCCAACTCGCCGGCCACCGGCCAGAACCGGGCCTTCGCCGGGCTGCTCGCCCCGGGCTCGACGATGAAGATCGTCACCTCGGCGGCACTGCTGGAGAACGGGGTAAACCCGGACACCGTGGTGGCCTGCCCGGAGAAGAGCAGCAACCCGCACGCGATCCCGAACTCGTTCCCGGGCGCCTACCCGAACAACACGCTCCAGCAGGACTTCATGATGTCCTGCAACACCGCCTTCATCAACCAGGGCCTGACCAGCCTCAAGCCCGAGACGCTGAACGGCACGGCCAAGGACGTGTTCGGCATCGGCCTGGAGTGGAAGACCGGCCTGCCGAACACCGACGGCAAGGTGCCGGCGGCGCCGGGCAGCAAGGACGAGCAGGCCATGAACTACATCGGCCAGGGCAAGGTCCAGATGAACCCGCTGGCCATCGCCTCGGTCACCGCCACCGTGCAGAACGGCGAGTTCAAGCAGCCGATCCTGGTCGCCGACCTGCCGCAGCAGAAGGCCGCCCGCCCGCTCTCCCCGGACGTCGACGCCAAGCTGAAGGCGATGATGGCGGCCACCGCCACCGGCGGCACCGCCAAGGACGTGATGGCCGGCATCACCGACAACGCGGGCGCCAAGACCGGCTCCGCCGAGGTCGCCGGGGTCGACGTCACCAACAGCTGGTTCACCGCCTACCGCGGCAACCTCGCGGTGGCCGCCGAGGTGCAGGGCGGCGGCCACGGCGTGGACGCGGCCGGCCCGGCCGTCGCCTCCATCCTGAAGGCCAACGGCGGACGCTGAGCCCCCGCAAGCCCCCGCCCGCCCGGTGACGGGCGGGCCTCCGACAGCCCGCTCAGCCTCGCGGCAGGGCGGGCTGCGGCCTTCCCCGCCGCACCCGGCCCGGCGGGACGGGGCGCCGGCTGCTCCAGCGCCGGGCCGCCAGCCGGGGCCAGATCACCAGCACCGCCGGCAGCGCCAGGTACCCGAACCGCCCGGCCGGGGCCAGCATGAAGGCGATCGCGAGCCCGGCGGCCAGCAGGTCGGCCGCGGCGATCGCGGAGACCGGCGGCCGGGCCAGCAGCCAGATCGCCACCGCGACCAGGGCCACGGTCATCAGCGCCAGCGAGATCGCGTGCCCGGTCGGCCCGAAGCCGGCCAGCACCTTGCCGGGCAGCGGGCTGCCCGCCGGGGTGCGGATCGCCGTCATCCCGAGCGGGAAGCGCACCACCTGTTCGCGCAGCGCGTCCGCCTGGGTCAGCGCGGAGGGCAGGATCACCAGCGCGCTCACCCCGACCCCGATCAGCGCGGTCCGGGCCGCCGGGCGTCGGCCGTACAGCCGCCAGAGCAGCAGGACGGCCACCGGCAGCGCGGGCCAGGCCGTCCACTTCAGGGTGCAGGCGAGGGCGAGCACCAGCCCGGCGGCGACCGTGCGGTCCCGCTCGGCGAGCGCCATGGCCAGGCAGCAGACGCCGATCAGCGGCAGGTCCACCCCGCCGACCACGAGGGCCAGCGCGATCAGCGGCGAGGCGGTGAGGACGGCCAGCGGCAGCAGCGGCGCGCGCCCCTCGCCACCGGGGCGGGTGGGCCGCAGCAGCCGCCAGGCGGCCAGCATGCAGACGAAGAAGGTCAGCGCGAACCAGATCCGGGCGTCCCCGGCGACCCGCGCGAAGGCGGTGGAGTCGCCGAACAGCTGGCGCGGCATCCCGAACAGGGACATCGCCGGCAGGTACGGGTTGTAGTCGGTGACCACCGCCGGGTGCGGCAGGTACGCGGTGCCGGTGGTGAGCAGCAGGTGGGCCGAGCGTTCGACCACCATGACCTCGGACTGGTGGCGGCCCTGCAGGGCGAGCAGCCCGAGCGGCACCAGGACGGCCCCGACCAGGGCGACCGAGGCGGCCGCCTTGGCCGCGAAGCGGCGCGGCAGGGTCAGGCAGAGCACTCCGGCCAGCACGTAGCCGGGGGCCGCGATCAGGCCCCACTGCCGCTGGTTGGGCAGG
Source organism: Kitasatospora sp. NPDC057512 (assembly GCF_042802135.1). Taxonomy (NCBI): domain Bacteria; kingdom Bacillati; phylum Actinomycetota; class Actinomycetes; order Kitasatosporales; family Streptomycetaceae; genus Kitasatospora; species Kitasatospora sp. NPDC057512. The sequence goes on along the minus strand of NZ_JBHVET010000009.1, from coordinate 9,089 downwards.
TCGGAGACGAGCGGGAAGGCGGCGGCCCAGCCGGCCGCGACCAGGCAGCCGAGCAGTTGGACGGTCCGCGTCGAGGCGAGCCGGGCCAGCCGGGCGGTGTTCAGCCGGTCGGGCGTGGGCGGAAACGTGCTCTCGCCGCGCTGGCGGGGGACGGGACGGACGGAGAAGCCGCGCTGCGGCCGCCGTGGCCTGGACGGCGCCTCGGTCGTGGAGGTCTGGGCCGGCGTTCCGCCGCGGCCGGTGAAGCGGCCGCGCGGGCGGGGGTAGCCGGGCGTGCGGGTGCTCACCATGGTGGAAGGTTATGGGTGGGAGCCGGGCCCTGTCGCCATGGCGTCGGACACCGGACGGTCGATGGCGAGAAAAGGGCCGCCGGACGCCGTGGCGGTCGGCGGCCCTTCACGCGGGGTTCGCCTCCGGGTCAGCCGGCGGCGCTGTCCGAGGGCGCGGACTGCCGCTCGGCCTGCTCCAGCCGGGAGTGCTTGATGCTGTAGCCGAAGTAGACGACCACGGCGACGACGAGGGCGATCGCCCCGGCCCGGAAGGTGTCGGCGTGCAGGCCGGTGATCAGGTAGATGCAGAAGCCGACGCTGATCAGCGGGACGACCGGGTAGCCGGGCACCTTGAAGCCGCGCGGCAGGTCGGGCTGGGTGCGGCGCAGCACGATCACGCCGATCGAGACCACCGAGAAGGCGATGAGCGTCCCGAGGCTGGTGATGTCGGCCAGGACCCGCAGCGGGATGAACGCGGCCAGCGCGCCCACGCCGAGGCCCACCACGACGGTGTTCCAGACCGGGGTGCCGCTGCGCGGGGAGAGCTCGGCGAAGCGCTTGGGCAGCATGCCGTCGCGGCCCATCGAGTACAGGATGCGGGTCTGGCCGTAGATGACCACGAGGGTGATGCTGAAGATCGAGACGATCGCGCCGATCGCGAAGACGATCGCTGGCCAGCTCTGGCCGGTGATGTCCTGGAGGATCTGGGCGAGGCCGGCCTCCTGGCCGTCGAACTTGGTCCACGGCTGGGCGCCGATGCCGGCCAGCGCGACCAGGATGTAGAGCAGGGTCACCACGACCAGCGAGATGATGATCGCCAGCGGCAGGGTGCGGCGCGGGTTCTTGACCTCCTCACCGGCGGTGGACACGGCGTCCAGGCCGATGAAGGAGAAGAAGATGCTGGACGCGGCGATCTGCACGCCGCTGATGCCGAGCGGCATGAACGGGGTCAGGTTGCCGGAGTGGAAGCCGGTGAGCGCGATGCCGATGAACATCAGCAGGATCAGGATCTTGATCGCGACCATCACCGCGTTGACCTTGACCGACTCGCTGACGCCGCGGATCAGCAGGAAGCAGACCATGGCGACCAGCAGCAGCGCCGGCAGGTTGAACCAGTGGCTGCTGTCCGGCGCTCCGGAGAGCTGCTCGGGGATCGTGAACCCGAAGGCCAGGTCGAGGAACTTGTTCAGGTACTCGGCCCAGGTCACCGCGATCGCGGAGGCGGAGACGCCGTACTCCATCAGCAGGCAGATGCCGACCGCGAAGGCGACGCCCTCGCCGAGGGTGGCGTAGGCGTAGGAGTACGAGGAGCCGGAGACCGGGATCGCGGAGGCCATCTCGGCGTAGCAGAGCGCGGTGAGTCCGGCGGTGACCGCGGCGATCACGAAGGACAGGATGACGGCCGGGCCGGCCGACGGCACCGCGGTGTTCAGCACGAAGAAGATGCCGGTGCCGATGGTCGCGCCGATGCCGATCGAGGACAGCTGCCACAGCCCGATCGTGCGGCGCAGGTGGATGCCGGAGCGCCCGCCCTCCTCGGGCGCGCCGGCCGGGAGGGCGTCCTTGCCTTCGGTCTCGGCGATCAGTGTCGAGACGGGCTTGCGTCGCAGCAGACGCGCACCGATGGTGTTGCTGGCCAAAACCACGGTCCTTCTGGGCGGGGGAGGGTGTCCTTGCGGTCGGTCACCCGACGTGCCAGGGGGTGTCATCGGGGACCAACCGAACAAACATGGGACAGTACCCCGCGAAAGCACCAGTGTCGCAAACGAACAGTCCCAACCGGCGCATTGTACGAACCGGCGCATATCGATGTACAAACCGGACACTTCGTAAACGGCGCATCCTCCGACCGGTCGCTAAAGCAGCAGCTCAGCGCACCTGCGGAGATCATCCACCGAGCACCGCCCGCATCACCGACCGGGCGATCGGCGCCGCCAGCGCGCCACCCGTGACGTCCGTGGCGTCACTGTCCGCGACCACCACGGCGACCGCCACCGGCGGCACCGCGTCCGAGCCGGCCGGCGCCGCCCAGGAGATGAACCAGGCGTACGGCGTCCCGCTGTTGCCCACCCCGTGCTGGGCCGTCCCGGTCTTGCCGCCGACCACCGCCCCGGCGATCCGGGCGTTGCCGCCGGTGCCGTTCTCCACCACGTCGGTCATCAGCCCGCGCACCTGCCCGGCCACCGCCGGGGTCATCGCCCGCCGGTACACGGCCGGCTTCATCAGCTGCACCGTGGTGCCGTCGCTCCTGGTCAGCCGGTCCACGAGCTGCGGTCGCATCACCGTCCCGCCGTTGGCCACCCCGGCCGCGACCATCGCCATCGTCAGCGGGGTGGCCGCCGTGTCGAACTGCCCGATCGAGGAGAGCGCCAGCTGCGACTCGTCCATCCGGGTGTCGAAGTTCGACCGGGCCGCCCGCACCGGGACGTCCAGCCTCGCGTCGTTGAAGCCGAGGTTCCCGGCCATCTCGGCCATCCGGTCCAGCCCGGTGCGCACCCCCAGGTAGCCGAGCACGCTGTTGCAGCTGGCGGTCATCGCGGCGGCCAGCGACAGGTCGGGCCGGTCGCAGGCCGGGGTGTCGTTGACCAGCGGCGTGGTCGTGCCGGGCAGCACGTACGGGAAGGGCGCCCCGGTCGGCGCGGCCGGGTCGGTGACCACCCCGGCCGCCAGCGCGGCCGCGGCGGTGACCACCTTGAAGGTCGAGCCCGGCGGGTAGGTCTGGCGCAGCGCCCGGTTGAGCATCGGCTCGTCGGCGTCGGCCCGCAGCCGGTTCCAGGCCTCCTGGTCGTCGGCGCCGTACCCGGCGAAGGAGCCCGGGTCGTAGGAGGGCGTGCTGGCCAGCGCCAGGATCCGCCCGGTGGCCGGCTCGATCGCGGCGACCGCGCCCTTCTGGTCGCCGAGCCCGCGCATCGCGGCCTGCTGGGCGGCCCGGTTCAGCGTGGTGTGGACGTCCCCGCCGGGGTTCTGCCGGCGGGAGACGGCGTCCCAGACCGACCAGCCCGCCAGCCGCCCGTCGGTGCCGGTCAGCAGCTCGTCCTCGGTCCCCTCCAGCTGGTTGGTGCCGTACGCCTGCGAGGCGAAGCCGGTGACCGCCGCGTAGGTCGGGCCGTCGGTGTAGCTGCGCTTGTACGCGTACCGGCCGCCGGTCGGCTCGGAGCCGGTCACCGGGTCCGGGCCGACCAGGATGTCGCCGCGCGGCTGGGCGTACCGCTCGACGGTGAGCCGCTGGTTGGCGCTGTTGCGGTCGAGGTCCTGCGCCTGGAACACCTGCACCCGGGTGGCCTGCACGCACAGCGCCGCGACCAGCAGCAGGCAGAAGGTGCCCGCCCGGCGCCCGGTGACCGAGATGCCGGGCAGCCCCTGCGGGCCGTTCCCCCGGGGCCGGACGCGCGCCATCAGACCTCCCCGGTCACGGGCCTGCGGGCGTCGTCGCTCATCCGCACGAGCAGCGCGACGATGATCCAGTTGGTGACCACCGAGGAGCCGCCCTGGGCGATGAACGGCATGGTCATCCCGGTCAGCGGGATCAGCGCGAGGACCCCGCCCGCCACCACGAACACCTGGAGGCCGACGATCGCGGCCAGCCCGATCGCCAGCAGCCGCCCGAACGGGTCGCGCAGCGCGATGCCGGTCCGGAAGCCCCGCGAGACCAGGGCCGCGTACAGCAGGAACACCGCGGTCAGCCCGGTCAGCCCGAGCTCCTCACCGATGGTGGCGAGGATGAAGTCCGACTTGGCGGCGAAGCCGATCAGCACCGAGTGCCCGTTGCCGAGCCCGGTGCCCAGCTCGCCGCCCCAGGCGAAGGCGAACAGCGACTGGGCGATCTGGTTGGCGCCGCGGCCCGCCTCGATCGAGCCCAGCGGGTCCAGCCAGTCCGCGACCCGGCTGTGCACGTGCGGCGAGAGCCAACCCACCGTCACCGCCCCGACGGCGGCCAGGCCCAGGCCGATCGCGATCCAGCCGGTGCGCGCGGTGGCCACGTAGAGCATCACCACGAACAGGCCGAAGAACAGCAGCGAGGTGCCGAGGTCGGTCTCCAGCACCAGGACGCCGACGAACGCCGCCCAGATCAGCAGCACCGGCCCGAGCACCCGCCCGCGCGGCAGCTGCCAGCGCCAGACCCGGCGGCCGGTGAGCGCCAGCGCGTCCCGGTGCACCGCCAGGTACGCGGCGAAGAAGACCGCCAGCAGGATCTTGGCGAACTCCCCCGGCTGGAAGGAGAGCGGACCGATCACCACCCAGATCCGGGAGCCGTACACCGGCGGGAAGAAGATCGGCAGCACCAGCAGGACCAGCGCCACCAGCGCCCCGATGTACGCGTAGCGCCGCAGCCGCCGGTGGTCGCGCACCAGCAGCACCACCGCGATGAACAGCGCCACCCCCAGCGCCGACCAGAGCAGCTGGGTGGAGGCGGCGCCGCGCCCCGGGGTGGCCCGGTCGAGCCGGTAGATCACCACCAGCCCGATCCCGTTCAGCAGCACCGCGATCGGCAGCAGCAGCGGGTCCGCGTACCGGGCCCGCCACCGGACCACGGCGTGCGCCGCCAGGGCGAGCACGCCGAGCGCGGCGCCGTACTCGGCCGCGTCGGCCGGGACGTGGCCATCCAGGTTGACGCCGACCTCGACGTAGCCGAACACGGCGATCAGGACGGCGCCGACCACCAGGACGAGCTCGGTGGTGCGCCTGGTCGGCACCGGCCGGCTCGGCCCGGCGGCGGATCTCGGCACGGCGGAGGGTGTCGCCACGGACCGTCCTGGGGGTCGCGGTCTAGCGGGGAGGGTCCGGGCGCCGGTGCGGCGGCGCCCGTGTCCCGGTTCGTCACCCTAACGAGTGTCGTCCGTATTCATGACGCTTCACCACGGTGTGTCCGCCGATGCCGGAACCACCCGGCCCGCCGATCCGCCCCGGCCCTCACTCCGGCCGCCGCCCGGCCAGCGCCGCCACCCCCGCGCCGACCGCGGCCAGCAGGACGGCGGCGGCCGGCAGGCTCGACCACGGCACCGCGACCCGGCCGGTCCGGGCCGCCGACACCAGCCCGCGCACCGCCGCGTTGGCCGGCGAGGCCGGCACCACCAGCAGCAGCGTGGCCAGCCCCAGCGCCACCGGGATGCCGTACTGCGCGCGGACCAGCACCGGACGGTTCGCCACCGCCCCGGCCAGCACCCCCAGCAGCGCGCAGACCACGGAGGCCACCAGCCCGGCCAGCACCGCCGACCCGGCCCCCGGATCCTGCCGCGCCCCCCGGTCGGCCACCGGCCCGCTGGTCCACCAGACCGCCGCCACCTGGCCGACCGCCAGCACCAGCGACACCGTCAGCGCCGCCAGCAGCGCCCCCAGGTGGACCCGGACCGGGCCCGCCGCCGCCACCAGGCAGGCCCGCGAGGCCGGCGGCTCCGCGCTCAGCGCGCTGCGCACGTACCAGGCGCTCACCGGCAGCAGCACCCCCGCGCCGAAGCCGAGGCCGCCCAGCAGCGGGTCCCCCGCCGCCACCCCGACCACCAGCAGCACCGCGTACGCCAGGAACGGCGGCAGCCAGGCGTGCGAGCGCAGCAGCAGCTCCAGGTGGTACCGGGTCAGCGAACCGATCCGCGCCATCACCGCTCCCCCTCCTCGCGCCGCCGCACCGCCAGCACCCGGACGGCCGGGCGGCCCAGCAGCAGCCGGCGCAGCAGCGCGTCCGAGTGCGCGGCCGACACCGCCAGCCGCACCGCCGTCCCGGCCAGCGCGGTGACCTCCGGCGCCCCCGGCAGCGGCGTCGGCAGCGACGCGCCGTCCGGGACGTCCACCTCGACCTCCATCACCGGGCCGCCCGCCGCCGGTTCCGGCGCCCCGTCCTCGACGGCCCGCAGCACGCCGTCCGTGCCGACCCGGTACGCGGCGCTGGTCAGCCCGGCCAGCCGGGCCGGGTCGTGGTCGACGAACAGCACCGTGCCGCCCGCCGCCGCCCGCTCGGCGGCGGCCTCGTCCAGCACCGCCCGCGCCTCCGGGTCCAGCCCGGTCCAGGCCTCGTCCAGCAGCAGCACCCGCGCCTCGGGGAGCAGCGCCTGGGCGACCGCGACCTTCTGGCAGGTGCCCTTCGACAGCCGGCTCAGCGGCGTGCCCGCCCGGTCCGCGACACCGAACCGGTCCAGCAGCTCCCCCGCCCGCCGCCGCGCCCGCTCCGCCGACAGCCCGTGCACCCGGCCCACCCGCAGCAGGTAGGAGGCGGCGTCGAAGGGCAGCGCCGGCGGGAAGCGCTCGGGCACGTACGCCGCCGGGCCGGGCCGCGCCACCCGCCCCGTGCTCGGCCGCTCGATCCCGGCGACCAACCGCAGCAGCGTCGACTTGCCGCTCCCGTTCCGCCCGGCGATCCGCACCAGCTCGCCCGGCCCGACCGCCAGGTCGACCCCGCGCAGGATCCACCGCTCCCGCCGCCCGTACCGCTTGCCGACCGCCGTCAGCTCCATCGCTCCCCCGCTCCCGATCCGTCGCGGAAGGAAGGCTATCCACGACGCGTAAGGCCGCCGTGAACGCACGGATTCCCCAGCTGTGCGCCGGAGTTCGCGCCGGAGCTGGTCGAGGCACGATCCGGACTCGTTTCGCCATGGCGAACTGATGGTCCCTAGGATCGGCCGGGTGACTACCGGACGACGACCACAGACCAGGCTCGGCAGCCTGCTGGCGGCCCTGGCGATAACGAGCGCCTCGCTGCTCCTCGGCCTGCCCGCCCACGCCGACGAACCATCAGCCGGTGCCGCTCCCGCGCCGAAGGAAGCCCCTCGGGTCGACCTCGTCCTGGACGTCAGCGGCTCCATGCGCGAGGCCGACATCCAGGGCAAGAGCCGCATCTCGGTGGCCCAGCAGTCGCTGAACGAGGTGATCGACGCGCTGCCCGCGGAGACCGAGTTCGGCATCCGCACCCTGGGCGCGACCTACCCCGGCAACGACAAGGCCCAGGGCTGCCAGGACACCAAGCAGCTCTACCCGGTCGGCAAGACCAACAAGGTCGAGGCCAAGACCGCCGTCGCCACCCTGCGGCCCACCGGCTTCACCCCGATCGGCCTGGCCCTGCGCGGCGCCGCCCAGGACCTCGGCAAGGGCGAGACCACCCGCCGCGTGGTGCTGATCACCGACGGCGAGGACACCTGCACCCCGCCCGACCCCTGTGACGTCGCCCGCGAACTCGCCTCCCAGGGCATCCACCTGGTGGTCGACACCCTGGGCCTGGCCCACGACGACAAGACCCGCCAGCAGCTGCTCTGCATCGCCAACGCGACCGGCGGCACCTACACCGACGTCCGCACCCAGGAGCAGCTCACCGACAAGGTGAAGCAGCTGGTCGACCGCTCCAACGACACCTACACGGTGACCCCGGTCAAGACCACCGGCACCGACAAGTGCGAGAGCGCCCCGGTGCTCGCCCCGGGCGTCTACACCGACCGCGAGAAGTTCTCCGAGCACCGCGTCTACAAGGTCCCGGTCAAGTCCGGCCAGGAGCTGCGCGCCTCGGTCAGCGTCGCCCTCGACCGCCCGGTAGCCCGGGACTACGGGGTGCTGCTCCAGGCCACCAGCGCGACCGGCCAGGAGCTGGTCCGCGGCACCGACGCCGGCAGCAGCCGCACCGACGTGGTCTCCACCGGCCTGCGCTGGTCCACCGACGACTCCAAGGGCTACGTCACCGCGAGCCCCACGGCCACCAAGGACTCCAAGGAGAAGCCGGAGACCACGGTCTGCCTGGTCGTCAGCAACTCGCTGGCCCCGCAGGCCGGCGTCCTGGCCGACCCCGGTCTGCCGCTGGAGCTGACCGTCGACCTGGCCTCCGCCTCGCCCGCCCCGGAGGGCGCCGCGATGGGCCTCGGCCGCGGCTGGATCCTGCTGCTCACCCTCACCCTGGCCGGCCTGGCCTTCGGTCTGGTCTTCGGCTGGATCGCGCGCTGGCGGATCGCCGTCTGGCGGGAGAACTGACCATGCGTACGACGATCCGCGGCGCCCTCGCCGCCCTCGCCCTGCTGCCCGCCCTGGCCCTGAGCGCCCCGGCCGCCTCGGCCGCCTCGCCGTCCCCCTCGGCCAGTGCGAGCGGCACCCCGGCCCCGGCCACCAAGGCCGGCACCTCCTTCCTGACCGCGGTCAACCTCTCGCCCAACCAGGACGCCAACGTCTCCGTCTCCACCGGTGACTACCTGTACTGGGCGTTCGGCGCCGCCGAGGGCCAGACCCCGACGGTCAACCTGACCGTCGGCCTGGCCCCCTCGGCCGACCGGCACGGCCCGCAGACCTGGTCCGTCGAGGTCTTCGACGGGCTGCGCCGCCGCCAGGCGTGCACCGCCGGCACCCAGAACGCCACCGCCGACCAGAGCGCCGGCTCGCTGGCGCTGAACTGCACCCTGCGCGAGGTCCGCACCTGGGCCGAGCCGTGGTCCGGCGACCCGCTGCCCGGCACCTACTACGTGCGGCTGTCGGTCAGCGACGTCCCGCAGCCGGACCTCGGCCTGGCCTCCTCGGTCCAGCTGCACGTCGCCGCCAAGGGCGACGCGGACAACGCCCAGCCGGAGGGCGGCGAGCTGAAGGCCCCGCTGGTCCCGCCGGCCGGCGGCGGCGCGAGCACGGCCAAGGCGGCCGCCCCGGTGGCCCAGGAGGAGCACTGGTACACCGGCTGGTTCTCCGGCTGGAACAGCCGCTGGTACTGGACGATCGGCGGCGGCTTCCTGGCCGCGCTGGCCGGCGTCCTGGGCTACAACCTGACCCGGCACCCGCGCGGCCACCGGCCCGGCCACTACGGCGCCGTCCCGTCCCAGGGCTCCCACCAGAGCGGCCACTACACCGGCTCGGACCGCCCCTGAC
>NZ_JBHVET010000008.1:0-36007 GCF_042802135.1 Kitasatospora sp. NPDC057512 | reverse complement strand
CGGGAGGTGCCCCCACCTCCGCCTTGCGATGCACGCACCCCAACGCCGCCCCGCCCGCCCTCCGGGCGAACGACGGGAGTTTGAAGACGGGCCCTGGGCGCCGTCGTACCGGCACTGCCCAATCCCCACCCCCCGCCCACGGGTGGCATGGGAGCATGCCATCCGTGGCGATCGTGACGGGGAAAGCGGACGGCGACACCGGCGGGGGCGACCCGGGCGGTGCGCCCGCACGGCGGAAACGCGACAGCGGTGACAGCGGTGACAGCGCCCGCGACGGCGAACGGACCGCGACACCGGCCGACCGCGGCACCGGAACGGCCACCCCCCGGATACCCGAGCAGGCCGGCCCCGGACCCGGCCGGTTCCGGGCCCGCCCGCTGCCCGCCACCGACCGGGTCCGGCAGCCCGTCGCCCTGATCCGGCTGCTCGGCGGCCTGTTCGCCATCGCCCTCACCCTGCTGCTCGCCGACTACGCCCGCGCCACGACGGGCGGCATCGCCGCCGATGTCGCCGAGGCGGCCGCGCTGGTGCCGCGCCCGCTGGCGAGCCTGGCCGGCGGGCTCACCACCGCCGCCGTCCTGCTGCTCCCGGTGGGCCTCGCCGCCCGCCGGCTGCTGGGCCCCGACCGGCGGCGCGCCGTCCAGCAGGTCTCCGACGGACTGCTCGCCGCCGTCCTCGCGTACGGCGCCACCCTCGGCCTGGACCTGTGGGCCGACGACCTCGCCCCGCTCTCGCTGCTCACCGCGCTCACCCACGCGTTGCCCGACGGCGGACTCGGGCACACCGAGCCCGTCTACGGCTACCTCGCGCCGGTCCTCGCCTTCATGACCGCCTCCGGCAGCCGGGAACGCCGCCTGCCCTGGACCGTCCTCGCCCTCTCCGGCCTCGCCGGACTGACCGGCGGGTACGCCACCCCCACCGCGCTCCTGCTCGGGCTGCTCATCGGCTGGACCGGCGCCCACGGCACCCTGTACGCGGTCGGCACCCCCGACCCCTGCCCCCGGCCCGGCGAGGTCCTGCGCGCCCTGCGCGACAGCGGCCTGCGCCCGGTCGAGGCCCAGCCCGCCGGCCCCGACCGCTACCTGGTCCGACAAGCAGACGACCGCCCCGACCTCGACGTCCAGATCCTCGACCGGCAGGCCGTCACCGCCGCCGCCGTCCAGCGCGCCTGGCGCCGGCTGCGGCTGCGCACCGCCCCCGACCCGCGCGTCCTGCGCTCCCCCCGCACCGGGCTGGAGCACGAGGCCCTGGTCGTGTACGCGGCCCTCGCGGCCGGCGTCCGAACCCGCCGCATCGCCGCCACCGCCGGCCTCGGCCAGGACACCGCCCTCATCGCGTACGAGCGGCTGGCCGGGCGCACCCTGGACGAGCTCGCCGACGAGGAGATCACCGACGAGCTGCTCACCGACGCCTGGCGGCAGCTCGCCCTGCTCCAGCGCCGCGAGATCGCCCACCGCGCCCTCGTCCCCTCCTCCCTGCTGATCGACGACTCGGGCGCGGTGCACCTGGTCGACTTCGCCGACGGCGACATCGCCGCCACCGAACTCGTCCTCCACTGCGACCTCGCCCAGCTCCTCACCACCCTCGCCCTGCGCGCCGGCGCCGCCCGCTCCGTCCGTACGGCCACCGCCGTCCTCGGCCCCGACCCCGTCGGCGCCGCGCTCCCCCTGCTCCAGCCCATCGCCCTCGCCCACACCACCCGCCGCGCCCTCAAACAGCACGCGAAGCGCGCCGGCGCCCGGGCCGCCGAGCCATCGGGCGGTGCGACCGGTGCGACCGGTGCCGATGGTGCGGCCGAGGCAGGCTCCCCCACCGGCGGCAACGGGCCCGTCGCCCCCACCGCCGAGCCGGGCCCCGAGCACCACACCCCCGCCCCCGGCGGCCTGCTCGACGAGATCCGCGCCGAGGTCCTGCGCACCCGCCCGCAGGTGGTGGGCCGACCGGTGCGGCTGGAGCGGCTGCGGCCGCGGACCCTGCTGGTCGTCGTGGGCGGGGTGGTGGCCGGCTGGCTGCTGATCCCGCAGCTGTTCGCGGCGGAGGACAACCCGGTCGCCGCGCTGGCGGACGCCGATCCGTGGTGGCTGCTGCTGGCGCTGGTCGCGGCGGCGGCCAGCCACGTCGCGGCGGCGATGGGCTTCGTGGGCTTCGTCCCGGAGCGGCTGGACTTCCGCAACGCGGTACTGGCGCAGGTGGCCGGTTCGTTCGTGAAGCTGGTGTCGCCCGGCGGTGTCGGCGGGATCGCGCTGAACACCCGCCTGTTGCAGCGGGCCGGGATCCCGACCGCGCAGGCGCTGTCCAGCGTCGGCGTCGGGAACCTGATCGGGCTGGTGCTGCACCTGTTGCAGCTCGGCGCCTTCGTCTACCTCCTGGACTTCGTACCGGGCAGCTCCGAACTGGACGCGCTGCCCGCGGTGGTCGGCGGGCTGGCGGGGGCGGCGGCGCTGCTCGCGGTGGTGTCGGCGATCCCGGCGGCCCGGCGGTGGCTGGCGACGCGGCTGCGGCCGCTGACGGCCGAGGTGGTGCCGCGCCTGCTGGACCTGCTGCGCAGCCCGTCCCGGCTGGCGGTGGGGGTGACCGGGCAGCTGCTGGTGTCGATCTGCCTGATCACCTGCCTGTACTGCTGTGTCCGGGCGATCGGCCGGGAACCCTCCTTCGCCGCCGTCGCGGTGGTGTTCCTGGTGGGCAACGCGGTGGGCAGCGCGGCGCCGACCCCGGGCGGGGCCGGTGCGGTGGACGGGATGCTGCTCACGCTGCTCCAGCAGACCACGTCGATGGAGCCGGGCGGCGAGCTGGCCGCGGTGGCGCTGTTCCGCCTGCTGACGCTGATCCTGCCGGTACTGCCGGGCTGGGCGGCCCTCGCCTGGCTGCAACGGCGCCGGGCCCTGTAGCCGCTCCGGGGCCCCTCTGCTCCCGCTCCGCTCCCGTGGCCCCCGCTACTCCCGGGGCCCCGCTACTCCCGGTACTCCTCCTCGTCCTGCCGGACCGGCCGGGTCTGTTCCACGACGTCCGCGACGTTGGTCGCCGGGTCCGCGCCGACGGCCCGGCGTTCGGCCACCTCGTCGTACGTGTCGCCCTCGGGTGCCTTCTCGTCGGGCTCGACGGTCTCGGCGGTCTCCTCGATCAGGTATTCCTCGTGCTGTTCCTGCGGCATGGCATCCGTCCTCACTGTTCGGAGGCCTTCACGGGCGTTCGGAGGCCTTCACGGGCCCGGCTGGCGTACTCGCAGTATCCGCCGCCCGGCGCCGGGGCGCGACGCGCCGACGACGCTCCGGCGTGTTCCCGGGACTCCGGCGCCCCCCCGGCCGACCGACCGGATTGACCCACGAAACAGCACCATGAATGACCCAAGGAACGGGTGCATTCGGCGCCTAGGGTCGTAGCCATGACGACGAACGAGAGCACCCGGACCGCCCGGACCGCCGAGGCCGCCCAGACCACCGAGGCCCTCGCCGGCGCCGCCCGCCTCGACTACGCCCGCACCGCCCCCAAGGTGTTCCGCGCGATGATCGCCCTGGACGCCGCCGCCCGCGAGGGCCTCGACCCGGCCCTGGTCGAGCTCGTCCAGATGCGCACCTCCCAGCTGAACGGCTGCGCGTACTGCCTGGACATGCACGCCAAGGACGCCCGCAAGGCCGGCGAGACCGACGAGCGGATCTACCTGCTGCCGGTCTGGCCGGACGCCCCGGCCGGGGTGTACACCGAGCGCGAGCGGGCCGCCCTGGCCCTGGCCGAGGAGGTCGCCCGGATCGACGGCGGCGTCTCGGACGCGGTGTACGCCCGGGCCGCCGCGCACTTCGCGGAGGCCGAGCTGGCGCAGCTGATCTCGGTCTGCTTCACCATCAACGCCTGGAACCGCATCAACGTGGCCACCCGCAAGACCCCCGGCACCGCCTGACCACGCCCACCGTCCCGCCGCACCGCCCGACCGCACGGCCGTCCGCACGGCCGTCCGCACCGCCGCTCCGGGGCCGCGTCCCGGGCGACGGCGAGTGCACCGGCGGGAGCACCGGCGGGAGCACCCGTCCCGGGCGGCGGCCGGAACGCCGTCCGGGCCACCGGGGGTACGATCGGTGCCGTACAAAGGGCTAACCCACACCCACCCGGTGGCCCCGAGGCCCATACGAACGACGGGGAAATCATGTCCGGCTCGCACTACTTCACCGGTGCACCCGAGGTCGCCAGCGACCGCCGGCCGATCACGGTCTCCCTGCCGGACCTCACCCTGGAACTGACCACCGACACCGGGGTGTTCTCCCGCACCCGGCTCGACCCGTGCACCCGGATCCTGCTGGAGCACGCCCCGCAGCCGCGGGTGCGCGGCCCGATCCTGGACATCGGCTGCGGCTACGGTCCGATCGCGCTGACCTGGGCGAGCCGCCGCAAGCGCCTCCCGGTCTGGGCGGTGGACGTCAACGAGCGCGCCCTGGAGCTGGTCCGGCTGAACGCCGAGGCGCTGGGGCTCGGCAACGTCCAGGCCTCCCTGCCCGACGACGTCCCCGAGGACGTCCGCTTCGCCACCATCTACTCCAACCCGCCGATCCGGATCGGCAAGGCCGCGCTGCGCCGCCTGCTCACGCACTGGCTCGACCGGCTGACCCCGGACGGCTCGGCGTTCCTGGTGGTGCAGAAGCACCTGGGCTCGGACTCGCTCCAGAAGTGGCTGAACGAGCAGGGCTACCCGACCAGTCGGGTCACGTCGGTCAACGGGTGCCGGATTCTGGAAGCGCGGCCCCGCCCCGAGGTGGGCGAGGGCTCCGAGAGTGGACGAGGTACGACGACGTGAAGCAGCTGCGCGGGACCGAACTGAAGCGACTGCACCGCTCGTGGCGGCGCAGCAACGAGTTCCGGCTCGCGATGATCCTGGAGAACCTCCAGTCGCCGTTCAACGTCGGCTCGGTGGTCCGCACCGGCGCGGCGATGGGCGCCGAGAAGCTGTACCTGGTCGGGGACACCCCGTCGGTACGCTCCTCCGGCGCGCAGAAGGCCGCGATGGGCACCGACAAGTACCTGAAGGTGGAGCACTTCCCGACCATCGCCGAGGCCGTCGCGGCGGCCAAGGCGGACGGCTTCAAGGTCGTCGGCCTGGAGCTGGCCGACGAGGCGGTGCCGATGTTCGCCGCCGAGCTGACCCCGGCGGTGGCCTTCATGCTCGGGCACGAGGACCGCGGGATCACCCCCGAGGCGCTGGCGCTCTGCGACCAGGTCGTGTTCGTACCGCAGCTGGGCCGGGTCGGCTCGCTGAACGTCTCGGCGGCCGCGACGGTGGCCTGCTACGAGGCGCGCCGGCAGGGCTACGCGATCAGCGGCACCCCGGACGGCGACCTCGCGGGCGACCTCGCGGGCGACCTCGGCGACGACGAGTAGGAGACGGTGCGTAGAGACGGCGGGCGGACGAGCGACACCCCCTGGGTGTGACCCGAAGCCCGAGGGCAGCCCGGACCGTCCGCCGACGGCCCGGGCTCCCGTCTCCGGTCAGCCCTTGACGTTCCGTCGGGCGGCGCCGACCAGGAACACCACCGCGAGCAAGGCCGCGGACAGCGCCCCGACCAGCAGCGGCCCCGGACCGCCCGGGCTGCCGTTCACGCGCACGGCCCCCATGAAGTCGACGGCGGCGACGTTGTTGACGAGGAGCCACCAGAGCGGCAGGTAGACCACCTGGAAGAGCCGGTGGCTCCGGCTCACCACCCCGAGCGCCATGGCCAGCGAGGGGACGAACACCGCGCCTCCGAGCCAACTGGCCGTCCCCGCACCGTCGCCCGCCGCCAGCATGCGTGTCAGCGGGGCGGCGCCCGTCACCGCGGTGAGCACCAGCCCGGACGCCCATTCGGCGAGCAGTCTGCGCCGGGCCGACGGGTAGGCGCCGAGCAGCACCTCCAGACCGTTCTCGACCCGCTGGCTGCCGAGCCGGGACCAGAGCAGGACCGGCCACAGCCACGCCAGGGGCAGGAGCAGGCCGGTGACGGCGTCCGTCGGCAGCACGAACCCGGCCATCGTCAGCCCGGCGGCGACCAGCCACCACCAGCGGGAGACGCCCTGCACCAGGATGCGGGTCTCCCCCGCCAGCAGCCGCCCGAACGCCCCGGCCCGCCGCGCTTCGGCCTGCGGCAGGGCGGTCCGCTGCTGTTCGGTCCGCTGCTGTTCGGTCCGCCGCGGTTCGGCTCGCCGCAGTTCGGCCCGCAGCCGGGCGCCCGGTACGGTCGCCCGGCGCGCCCCCGCCGGCTCCGTCCCGTCGGGCGCGGACGGCTCCCCGGCCGCCCCGACCACGGCCACGGCCTCCGCGGCGGCCACGGCCCCGGCGGCAGCCGAGCCCCCGAACGCGCCGCCGGAAGCCCCGCTGGAAGCCCCGCCGGAGGCACGCGCAGGATCGAACCTGCCGAACCACAGGGCCGGCAGCAGCGCCAGTACGGTTGCCAGCAGCACCAGCGCCAGCCGCCCGAGGACGAACCCGGAGGACGGGTCGAAGCCCTCCCAGAGGAAAGTGCCCAGCGGCTTGTCGACCTGGGTCAGTCCGAGGCTGAACCCGCCGTCGCCGACCGACTCGTGCCGGGCCTCCAGCGCCGCGCCCATCGACCGCGCGACCTGGTGCACACCGAGGCCGTCCAGCGGCGCGGAGGCCGACTGCCCGCCGAGGGCGAGCACCATGGCCAGCACGAACCAGACGACGTTCCCGAAGCCGCCCCGCAGCAGCGGCACCGTCTCGAACAGCAGCGCCGCCGCCGCGGTGAGCGCCATCAGGGGCAGCGCGAGCAGCAGGAACGGCTCCACCAGGGCTATCGGGTCGACCGAGCGGTCCTCGCCGCGGGCGAGCTGCATCAGCAGCGCGGTGACGGACAGCACGCCGACCATGGAGGCGAGCACCAGCAGGTTGCTCAGGAACTTGGCCAGGAGGTAGTGGGCGTTGCGCAGCGGGGTGGCGGCGAGGACCTGACCGACCCCGCTCGCCTCGTCCCGCGCGATGCCGCTGCGCACCACGTAGAACCCGCCGAAGGTGAGCCAGAGCGCACCGGCCAGGGCCGTGACCGCGCCGACGTAGGCGCTGTTGTAGATGCCCCGGTGGCCGCCCACGTCCATGATCGTCCAGCGGCCGCCGGCGTCCGGTACGGCCAGGTAGCCGAGCCCGACCGCGGCGAGCAGCGTCACCGCGTACACCGGTCGGCGCACCCGGTCCCGGAAGTCGCCGACCGCCAGCCTGGCCAACGCCGACCCGAACCCCGACCCCGACGCCGGGCCGAACCCTGCCCCCGTCACCGCCGCGCTCATCGCCGCACCGCCCGCTGCTCGGCCCGGGCCCAGCCGCCCGGCCGGTGGACGACGCCCAGGTAGGCGTCCTCCAGATCGGGCACGACCCGGACCGCGTCGGGCCGCGGCGGCTCGGCGGCGAGCAGCCGCACCCGCACGCCGCTCCCGGTCCGCACCATCCGGCTGACCACGTGGCGGGCCTGTACCTCCAGGAGGTCCGCCGGGGCGACCACCGCCTCCCAGACCTGCCCGTCGACCTCCCGGAGCAGCTCGTCGGGCGCGCCTCGGCGCAGCAACCGGCCGTGCGCGACCACGGCGATGTCGGAGGCCACCGACTCGACGTCGGAGACGATGTGGGTCGAGAGCATCACGACCCGCTCCGCCGCGAGCTCGCTGAGCAGGTTGCGGAAGCGCACCCGCTCCTCCGGGTCCAGGCCGGCGGTCGGCTCGTCGACCACGATCACCCTGGGGTCGGCCAGCAGGGCCTGCGCGATGCCGACCCGGCGGAGCATGCCGCCCGAGTAGGTGCCGAGCGGGCGCCTGACCGCCTCGGTCAGGTTGACCAGCTGGATCAGCTCGTCGATCCGGGCCCGGGCGGAGCGGGCTCCGATCCCCTTGGCGGCCGCCAGGTAGGACAGGAACTCCCGCGAGGTCAGGTTCGGGTAGACCCCGACGTCCTGCGGCAGGTAGCCGAGTTCCCGGCGCAACCGGTCCGGCTCGGCCACCACGTCGGTACCCTGGTAGCGAACCTGCCCGCCCGTGGGCCGGGTGACCGTCGCCACGATGCGCATCAACGACGACTTCCCGGCGCCGTTCGGCCCCAACAACCCCACCATCCCCGGCCCGAGGCGCATCGTGACGCCGTCGACGGCCCGCTTGCCGCCCTTGTAGACCTTGGTGACATCGACCAGTTCGAGCATGTTCCCCGTCCCTTCGGCAGGACTCATCGCCTTCACCCCTTGAGCTCCGTCTCGCGCCCGTCCCGCAGGACCGTCACGCCCTTGGGCACCTCGACCCGGTACTTCGTGTCGCAGTTGGCGATCCCGGAGCACCCCGCCCGGAGGTCGAGGACCCCGTCCTTCAGCTCCCAGGACGCCTTGGCGCTGCCGACCTTGCCGCTGGTGTCGAACCAGCGGGTGACCTTGACGTCCGTCCGGTCGACCGCGACGAGGTCGGCGCGGGCGCCGTGCGACACGACGTTCAGGTTCTGGGCGGCGAACTCGAAGGTCCTGTCCTCGGGCGCGGCGTCCATGGCGTCGGCGCAGCCGGCGAGCGACAGCAGAGCGGCCACCACGAGAACGACCGGCCCGTACCCGGTTCTCGTACGTCGGTCCACGTCGTCCTCCTTGCGGTCGGGGTCGGATGCGCCGCTCTGGGCGCGTTTCCTGGGGCACGTGAGCACGCTCGCTAGCCTGGCCGGTTCGCGGGCTTCTGCCATCTGCCGTTCGGCAGATATCCCGTATGACCAAAGGGGGAGTTTCTTCCACCGACAAGGCCTCCCCGCGGTCGTCAGAATGGACTCACGGGCCGGCACGGCCGGGCCGCACAACGGCACCACCGGGAGGGGAGCGCGTCCGTGAACAGCTCGATGCACAGCGGGGAGGGCCCGGCGCCCAACGGGGAGGACCCGGCGACCAGCGGGGCCACGGGCTTCTCGCTGCCCGACGGACTCGCCGCCCTCCGACGGTCCCTGACCCTCTGTCGGCTCTCCGCCCTCGCCCTCGCGCACTCCCTCGGCGTCACCGGCGCGATCTCCCTCGTCGGACCGGGCCTCGGCCTGGTCCCCCGGGCCATGGCCGGCGTGCGCGACCTGGCCGACCGTCAGCGCGAGTTGGCCGCCGAGTGGTCCGACGTCCGGTTCCCCGGACCGCCCGGACCGCTGCCGCCGGTGCCCGAGGGGGCCTCCGGCATCATCGCCCGCTACCGCTGGATCACCCGCGACCCGCAGACCCGGCGGGAGTTCGGCTGGGTCTTCGCCGAGCCGTTCGTCGGCAGCCTGCTCGCCTTCCTGCCGGTCGCCGTCGTGCTCAACGGCCTCTGGGGCGTCTTCCTGGCCTTCTTCGGCGTCCCGCTGTCCGCCGAGTGGGACGGCCTCTGGTACCAGTTCATCCCGATCGAGGGCACCGCCACCGCCGTCCTCGCCGGCATCCTCGGACTGCTCCAACTCCCGCTCGCGCTCTGGCTCGCGCCCCGCACGGTCCGCCGGCACGCCCGCCACATCCGCTCGATGCTCGCTCCGGGCGAGCAGGAGCTGCTGGCCGGCCGGATCGCCCACCTGACCGCCACCCGCAGCACCGCCGTCGACACCCGGATGGCCGAGATCCGCCGGATCGAGCGCGACCTGCACGACGGCGCCCAGGCCCGGCTGGTCGCGATGGGCATGACCCTGGACGCCGCCGAACACCTCCTGGAGACCGACCCGAAGGCCGTCCGCGCCCTGCTGGTCGAGGCCCGCCAGTCCTCCGCGAAGGCCCTGGAGGAGCTCCGCGACCTGGTCCGCGGCATCCACCCGCCGGTCCTCGCCGATCGCGGACTCACCGACGCGGTACGGGCGTTGGCCATGGTCTGCCCGGTCCCCACCGAGGTCTCGGCGGACCTCCCCGGCCGCCCCGAGATGCCCGTCGAGTCCGCCGCCTACTTCGCCGTCTCGGAGCTCCTCACCAACGTCGTCAAGCACTCCGACGCCGGCCGCGCCGGAGTCGAACTCCGCTACGATCGCGGCGTACTGCGCATCACCGTCTCCGACAACGGGCGGGGCGGCGCGGACGCCCGCCGCGGCACCGGGCTGCGCGGCGTCGAACGGCGGCTCGCCACCTTCGACGGGATCGTCGCCGTCAGCAGTCCCCCCGACGGTCCGACCACGGTGACCCTGGAGCTTCCGTGCGCATTGTCCTCGCCGAAGACCACTTCCTCCTGAGGGACGGCCTGATCCGCCTCCTCCAGGCCCACGGCCACGAGGTGGCGGCCGCCGTGGACAACGGCCCCGACCTCCTCCGGGCCCTCACCGAGCAGCGGCCGGACGTCTCGATCATCGACGTCCGGCTGCCGCCGACCTTCACCGACGAGGGCCTGCGCGCCGCCCTCACCGCCCGCCGCACCACCCTCGACCTCCCCGTCCTGCTCCTCTCCCAGTACGTCGAACCCCTCTACGCCCGCGAACTCCTCGCCACCGGCGGCCGCGCCGTCGGCTACCTGCTCAAGGACCGCGTCACCAACGGCACCCAGTTCCTCGACGCCATCCACCGCGTCGCCGCCGGCGGCACCGCCATGGACCCCCAGGTCGTCACCCAACTCCTGGTCCGCAAGGACCGCGACACCGCCCTCGCCACCCTCACCCCCCGCGAACGCGAAGTCCTCGAATCCCTCGCCCAGGGCCGCTCCAACACCGGCATCGCCCAATCCCTCTTCATCACCGAGAAGGCCGTCGCCAAGCACATCACCAACATCTTCACCAAGCTCGGCCTCCACCCCACCGACACCGCCAACCGCCGCATCCTGGCCGTCCTCACCTACCTCGACCAGTAACCCCGCCCCCGGCGCACGCAAAAAGGCCCAGACCGGAATCAATCCGATCTGGGCCTTCACTGAGCCGCCTGCGGGATTCGAACCCGCGACCTACGCATTACGAGCCCTGCGGTGTTCATGCTGGCTGCTGTCACCATCGGCCGCTTCGTGATAAACCTGTACGTCAACGCACCGATAGGTGATTCCCGTTCCCACTTGAAATGGCACGTGCTTCGCAGTCCGCTCGCGCACCGCTCACGCGCTGAGCATCTCTACACCCTAGCCATACCGCCCAGTTGAATCGCCATAGCCCTCATGGGAGCCACAGCGTCGCGCCCATCTTGTCCAGCTGCGCGCGACGCACCGCATAGTCCGGCATAGCGCGGCCCACGACAGCCCAAAATTCCTTGGAATGATCTTTGCGGTGCAGATGAGCGAGCTCGTGCACCAGAACGTAGTCGATCAAGTTCGGAGGCAGCTGCATAACGGCCCAGTGGATGTTTACGCCGCCATCGCGGTTGCACGACCCCCACCGATACCCGAGCCGCCGGACGGCGATGCCCTGCATCGGCGCACGCATGCGTTGCGCCCAAGGTTCGGCCCGCAATGGGAGCCAGGCACGGCCGCGTCCGCGGTACCACGCGATGAGTTCATCGTCAGCGCAGTCCAGGCGATCTCGACGCATAAGGAACCGACCTCGGACCAGCCCGACCGACACCGGTGCATCGTCTATCAGTTTCAACCGGTAGCTGCGCCCCAGGTAGCTGAAGCCCTCGCCGGTGACGAACTCCTTCACTGGCCGGATGGCCGCCTCATCCTCGCGTTCGTCGAGCTTGTCGTAGATCCATCGCCGCCGGCCCTTAACCGCAGAGACCAATTCGGCAACGCCGAGCCCAGCCGGAACCGTCGCCGTAATGCGCGCGTCGCGCTCCACGGTCAGCCGTACAGCGTTACGGCCTGCCACCACCACTACGTCGATCTCCAAGCGGCCGACCTGCAGCGGCCCAGCACTAACCAGGCCCAACAGGTCCAGTACCGCGGCCGCGGCCATCTCAGCTACTCCTCTGAAGTGCATGGCGATGGTGGCCGAGAATGTCGAGCAGGCTATCGGCAAGGTGGTCAACCTGCGCGGGGTCTGCCACATCTAGATCGATCAGAAATCGGAATATGGCCGCCCTAAGGTCGCGCTGCGCCACAGGGTTGGCCCAGAAATTCTTTTTGCGCACGTGCTTGACCGCCTCGTTTTCGATCCTGGCAGCGGCTCCGATGAGGCAGTTGTAAACCTCATCCGCCAGAATGCCATCACCGATCGCCTCCGACACCATCTCGCCATAGAGGGCCCGTTCCAAGGGAGATAGCGCCGCTAGTCTGTGATCTCCATGGTCGCCGCTTCCTTCATGAACAGCGATGACTTTGATTGTGAGGTCCTTGAAATGCAGGACCTGCTGGTCCCACTGGTCGGCGTAGTCCCTCAGGATCTCCTCCAACCGCTCCCGCAGCTTGGTGTACTCAGCTGGATCCTCACCAAGGTGCACCTCGATGTGACGTCGAATGGCATGCTCCATCGTCGACGCCTGAGCCTTCGCACCAGGCAGCGCATCGACCTTGGCGGAGAAATCTCCTGCCGTGAGTTGCCGGGGCGGTATCACCTGCTTCACTCCGAGAGCAGTGACGTGCTGATCGATCAGCTCACGAACCTTCTCGCCATAGAGGGAGGCATCGAAGTCGCCGTCGTCCTGATAGCGGTCCCGCACCCAGGTGTTGATCTCTGCAAACAGCCGAACGTCGGCAAGATAGGGCTTCGCCTCCCGCCTCGGCATCACCGTCTCGACGGTGATGAGGAACTTCCGCAGCGCATTTTCGAACTGGCTGCGCAGCTCGTCATCCGCAAGGAGCTGAACACAGTCCTCGATCGCCGATTTGTCACTGGCCGGGGTAACGCCGCGCTCCGCGAACAGCATCCGAAGGCGGTTGCGTCGTGGCTCCAGCCTGGCGATCTCGGCGCTGAAGTCAGTAGGTGCCCCCTCAGCATCTTCGGCGGCGTACGCGTCCATGGCCGCCTGAAGGTGCTTGGAGATGCCCGCATAGTCCACTACGAATCCAGCGGCCTTGCCATCAGCGGTGCGATTGACCCTGGCAACGGCCTGGAGCAGGTCTGCTTCTTTGATCCGCCTGTCAAGGTACATCACCTGCTCGATCGGGGCGTCGAAGCCAGTCAGCAGCATGGTGCGAACGATCAGGAACGCGACGGGCTTCTCCCCATCAGCCAGCTTGGCCGGGAGGGGCTTGAGAAACCGCTCGACTATAGCCTCCTGCCCCTTCTCATCTGTCCACTTGGCCGTTTCCTCGTCGTCGTTGTTGTCACCAGAGATCACCGGCACGAAGTCGATGGCCCTGAGCAGCTCGATCTGCCGCTGCGCGGCAACAGCGATCGCTTGCTTGGCGGTGAGCTGCTCAGCCGGCTTCTCCAGGATCACTGGCGACAGCCTCTCAGCCTCGGTGACCAGCTCATCCCTGGCGTGGACCAAAGCGTCCCGGTAACGGACTGCGACTTTCCGGGAATAGGCGACGACCTGGCCCTTGAAACCATTCGGCATCACGTTGGAGACGTAGTGTGCCAACATGTCTCGAGCCTTCTTCAAGATCAGGCTGTCGGCACTGAGTACGTCACTGGTCGTGGCGTATCTCTGCTGGAGCTTTTCGTACTCCTCCTCGGTCAGTTCAGGGAAGTACGAGGCGAATGCATCGTCAAGGTCCTCGGCGTCAGCGATGGCAGCCTTGGCGATCCGGCCCTCGTAGATGATCGGGACGATCGCCCCGTCTTCTTCAGCGTCGGCGAGCCGGTACTGGTCGATGAATGTGCCGAAGATGTCCGTAGTACGCTTCTTCGCCCGCATGATGACCGGCGTACCTGTGAAGCCGATCCGGACCGCGTTGGGAAGAGACTCCATCAGGTTCTGGTGCAGCTGGGAGCCGTGTGAACGGTGGGCCTCGTCAACCAAGATCAGTACCGACTCGCTGGCGCTCAGTTTCCCCCAGCCCACGGCCCGGTCGTGCGTGAGGGCATCGGCGGCGGCAGCTTGCTTCACCTTGGCAGCATCTACCTGCTTCTGCAGCATGATGAAGACCAGGCCGGCGCCTGCCCTACGTAGGGCAGCCGGCACGCCAGCCGAGCGCTTCACCACATCAGACTTCTCGCCGGTGAGTACCGCCGTCTTCGAGAGTTGGGTCTGCAGCTGCTTCCGGTCCGTGACCAATACGATCTTGAACTGGCTCAGCCCAGGTGTCGACCTCATCTTGCGTACCAGGAACACCATGGTCAGCGACTTACCAGAACCCTGGGTGTGCCATACGATCCCGCCACGCCGATCGTCCTTGCCGTCCTGTCGCCTCGTCTTGCCAGTCAACAGACGCTGCACAGCACGGTCGACGGCCCGGTACTGCTGATACCGGGGAGCGATCTTTACACGGCGTGCCCCGCCCTCGTCGGTAGCAACGTCCATGAAGACGACGAAGTTCTTCACGACATCGAGCAACTGGCCAGGCTGCAATACGCCAGCAGCAAGGATCTCCTGCGCCCACAGGGCGTCCTTGTGTTTGCCGAGCTGCGCGGCGAGATCAGCCTTGGTCAAGGGGTAGGGGTCACGCCAAACGGAATAGTGCTCGGCATGAGACGTGTACGTGCCAAGCACCGCCTTGTCGCCAGTCGTCGCCACGGTGAGCTGGACGGTCCGGAACAGAGCTTCGCTGCCCTCGCTGAGCGTGTTGGTCCCTCGCTGATTGGCATAGCGGCGTAGCTGGTCGATCGCCTGAGGGAGGGAGCCCCCATGCATGACAGGCTTCTTACACTCGATGACCACGAGCGGGATGCCATTGACGAACAAGACCAGGTCCGGGACGACCGACTTCTGGCTGGACGTGCCGGGCACGTCCATGCGGAACTGCGAGACAACAAGGAAGTCGTTCCGTTCCGGGTGAATCCAGTCGATGTACTGCACCCGCTGGTCGCGGCCGCTGTCCCAGCCCGACAACCCGTCGACCGTAGTGCCAGTCAAAAGGAGGTCGGTCGAGACGGTATTGGCTTCCAGAAGGGTGCTTGAGGGGAGTCGAGTCAGCGTATTGACTGCCTGCGAAATACGTACTTCGTCCAGCCACTCGCTACCGTGCACGTCAAGGTTTAACTCCCGCAGCTTGCGCCGCAGGAGTCGCTCAAAGAACGGCTCAGCGAAGGAACTCCGGAGCGATGCCCCCGGGTGCTTCAGTTCCGTGCCGGTGACCCCGCCGCGCTCGTGCCGCCAACCCATCGACACGAGCTGTTCGATGAGCGGCTCCTCAACGAGAAGGTACTCCAACCCCGACTCCGACACGATGCTCTCCGTCTCCCCGCCGCGTCACCTGATCAATCGAGGCTACCGCTTGGCACTGACAGGCACCCGTACGCGGCCGGTGAGGAGGTCGTCCATGAGCGCCCTCTTGAGGGCCTGAAGCTTGAGAATCACCGCTTGCTCAGCGGCCGATCGTCTCGTCGACGCGTCCATCAATCGAACAATCTCCTCTTGATGAATCCGCTGATCAGGGACAGGCACGAGGAGGTCGCGCAATTGATCAAGTGTAATCTCCGAAAAAGTTGTCCCCTTCACTGCTGAAGCAAACTGAGCCTGAGCTTTCCTGCTACGCAGTGCCCACAGAAGATAACCTGGCGCCAAGCCGTTCGACGGTGCCACCCGTGCAGTCCCGCGCGTGAGATTCACACCTTCAAGCTCCGAAGGAATCGGAAGGACCTTGCCAACGGTTGCCCTAATCGTCACTACCAGATCACCAGCAACGACTCGAGTGCGGGCATATGACTCCGAGATTTCGGGTGTTGTCCGCAACAGCAAGCTAGGGTCGATCTGGTCACCGGCCATATCTCCGGTCCTGATATATGGAACCCCATCCTCGACATGAGGGCCCGCCTGCACAATGCCGTAACCGATCGGCACATCAGGTCGCACACATTCGCGCAGAGGAATATCGCGATGCGCCACCTGAGATAGCACATCCGATGCCAATTCAGCCGCAGCAGACCGATGCTTCACCAGCACGCTCTGGGCGTTCAAAATTCGACGATCGACCGAGTCGAGAATCTCCGCAATATCGCGCTGCTCATCCACCTCCGGGAGATGCAAGTCCAGCGAGAAGAAGTCCCCAACCTTCACATTGAGAAGGCCGTGATTTCGAACCCCTTCCTTTGCGATACTCAAGATCGCATCGTTCAAAATTCCCGACTCGAAATAGTGCGACACGAAGGCCGGGTCGGCAAATTCGGGATCCACCCGGAAGCAGATGTAAAGAGGCGACACAACTCCAGCGTCATAGAGATCGAGTCGCCGCACAACTCCAGCCGGATAACCGACAGAATAACTCTTATTGTAGGCGAAATCGCCTCGCCCGAGCAGGAAGTACTGCGAGAGATCTACACTTGCCACCTGCCGGTTGAAAAATTGCTCCTGGCTCACAAGGCCATACCTGGCCGAGATCGTCAACACGTTTCTATTATTTACACCGTTTCGCTGGACGACTCGAGAGGAAATGCTGCCGAGACTGCGCCGAGTCCACCCGTCCACTTCTGAGAACGCCATCTGCTCACGCATAGCCCAGCTCCTTCAGGAGTCCCGCCAGCTCCTCAGCAGCAGCGTCACGCTGCTGCTCCAGAATCGAGAGCTTCACTGCGTACTTACCGCCCCAATTTCGGTATGCCGCAACCAGTTCCTGGCGGCCCACTGTCACGAAGCGGTCCATCCTTGCCCTCAGATCACTGTCCAGAAAGCTCAGAACCGTCTCCTGGGCCTCCTCCAGCGACAGCCCCTGGGCCGCCTTCTTCAATTCGTCGACGAAAGCAGCCCGCAGTTCCTTCACTCCTGCCTTGGCAGTCTTCAAATTAGCCCTAAGCTTGCGCAGCTCCGCCGCGCTAAGGACCTCTTCCGGATCCTGCTCCAGCTCGTCGCCTTCGTCGTCGGCACCCCCGGCCGCCTTCTTTGGCGTGCCAGCCTTGATCTGGCCATCGAGCTGGGCGACCAGCGCCTCCGCGGCCTCCAGTTGCTCCACATACGCGGGAATCAAGGCCGGCACCAGCCGATGACCCCTTGCCTTGCGCTGGTCAGCTCGCAGCCGCGTCAATGTCTTGGCGTCCGCGTCTTCCGGTTCTTCGAAAGCCGACTCAATGTTAGCTACCCAGCGCTCGATCACTCCTTGGAATCCTTGTCCGACCAGGCTCTTGAGGTCGTACTGGACCTCAAACCACCAAGCAGCGATGATGCCAGCGAGCTGGAAGCGGTTGAGTACACCTACTGGCAGCAGATCCCTGGCGAAGGTCGTGAGTAGTTCCTCACGCGTCTTCATCAGCTCGCCGCTCTTATCCGAGACGAGCTGAGGTTCCCTCCCAAGGGCAACAAGGTGCTTCGCATGCGCGCCCCACCATTCGCCATATGCCTCCGCAAGTTTGCGCTCGCGTGGGGCGGCTAGCACGGGGATGTCGGCTGCTGTCGCCTCATATCCGGCATCAGGAAATTCGTAGTAGCCGGCATCCTGCTCCCTGAAGAGCTTCGCCGCATCGACACCGTATGCCTTGAACAGCCCGGCCTTGGCCGCGACCTCCGCCTTCGGCACACCCCCGTGCAGATGGGCACGTACATCCTGCGGTTCAGGCGGTGGAGCGTTGTCTACGTATCGGCGGATGTTGAGATTGTAGTCGTTCTCCTTCAATTCCTCAAAGGAGACAACGCGCGCGAAACCGTCGATATCCTTCCGCTCCCGAAAGGCGGTGACGATCTTCTCGTCATGCTGGGGGTCAACGGTGTTCTGGGCTCGTCCGGCCGAAAACTCTCGGTCGGCATTGATAAACAACACGCCGTCTCGCTTATCCTCCGGCAAGCCATCGGATCCGCGCAACACTAGGATGCACGCAGGGATTCCCGTTCCATAGAAGATGTTCGGGCCAACGCCGATCACCGCTTCCAGGCGGTAATCCTCAATCATCTGCTTTCGGATCTTGGCTTCCTCGTTCCCCCGGAAAAGCACGCCGTGCGGCATCACGGAGGCACCGATGCCATCCGGCTCCAGCACGGTCAGCACGTGCTGGATGAACATCAGGTCAGCCTTTTTTCCCGACTCCGGCGCCCAGCCATATGCCATGCGCTCAGGGTGTGGCATTCCCTTGCGCTTGTAGTTCTGCGCGAAAGGCGGATTAGTGAGGATACGATCGAAGCGAAGAAGTTCACCCTGCGTGTCCTCGTGTTTAGGGTCAGCGAGGGTGTCGCCGTGAGCGATACCCTCGCCAGTCATGCCATGGAGGAGCATGTTCATCCGAGCCATTGCCCAGGCGCTCCCGTTCTCCTCCTGCCCATACACGGCAAGCGTCGAAGCATCCTGACCATGCTCTTCCACGTAGTCCTTTGCGAGGATGAGCATGCCGCCAGAGCCGCAGCACGGGTCATAGACCGAGTGCCGCTCCTGAGGCTCCACGAGGCGGACCATCATACGGATCACGGAACGGGGTGTGTAGAACTGTCCGCCCTTCTTGCCGCCCTCATCGGCGAACTCGCCGATGAGGTACTCGTAGGCGTGGCCCAGCAGATCGGGGAACTCGAAGTCTTCGTTGCGAAGCTGGTAGCGGCCAAAGTGGTCGATCAGGTCCCGCACCGCAGTGGCGCTGAGCGGTGAGTTGCCCACCTTGCGTGTGAAGTCGATGTGATCCAGTACGCCGCCGAGGGCGAGCGGGTTGTGATCTTCCAGCTCACCGAGCGCCTTGTTAAGGAGGTCCCCAGGGTTCGCCTCGCGTGCACGGTCCGCGATGTAGGACCACCTGGCACGCTCGGGCACGAAGAACTGGTTGCTGGGGTAGTACCCCTTCGCCTCAGCGACCATCTCCGCCCGGTTCTGGGAATCGCCGGCACGGAGCCGCTGCTCGATGACCTGGGCGCGGACGACGTCGAACTGGTCGGAAGCGCGCTTCAGGAACAGCATGCCGAAGATGTATTCCTGGTACTGCGCCGCATCCATCTTGCCCCGCAGGATGTCCGCCGCCGCGAACAGGTGCCGTTCCAACTGGGGCAGGGTCAGCCGTGCCACCCGGGTCTCCTTCTCATCGTCTGAGTCGTGCAGTCCCAGGGCCACCGGCCTGCTGGTTCTTGCGCGCTCTGATCGTCACTGCCGTCTCACCGCATCGCACTCACGACACCGGGACCCATCATCCCGCAAGCGCTCCTCCCGCGGCCCCATTGCCACAGTCTGTGACCGCGCGGTGACGCGTACTCAAGGGGCGGGGTTGTCCGGCGGCGCACGCCGGGCAGCCTGGCCGGTCCCACTGCTCGGTGTGTGCCTCGGCGCTGGCGAGCGCCGCTGCCGCAGTCGTGCCCGTACGCCGTGACCCGTTCCTACAGCTCAACGCCCAAACCGGGCCGGGTCAGTTCCCTGGCGTATGGTCGAGGCCCAATGCATTCCATGTGGCAACTATCATATTGGCCAGGTCGGGCTTATTCATGATCCAGCCCGTGTTACCGCTCGCAACAGCATGGCGTATCACACTAATGATGGATTCGTCGGCCTCAGCAGGCTGGACCGTGCGTGCCCGCATGTAGTGCTTGAAGAGCGCGGGGAGTTGCTGCGGTCGCGTCGCAGTCTTCTCCTTCAGGCAAACAAGAGGGAGGAACCACGTTTCGAAAGCCACCCTCGTCCCGGCGCTCGTCTTGTAAGCCTCATACACCACTTGGAGGTCAGCGATGCCGTCATACGGGAGATGGCCGTGGAGGGCGTACTGGAGGCGGGTGCCGTCGTGTTCGCGGAAGTGTTGGCCGTGGGCGGCGATGTGGTTGGCCGCGTTCTGGGTGATGGTCATGACGGCCACCTCTGCCTGGTGCCTTCGAGCGGCCGCAAGGACAGTGGCGTGGATGCCGACGCGCGGGTCGAGGACGAGGTCGCTCAGGCCGAGGGGCGAAAGGTCGATGCCGTGGTCTCGGATTCGGGAGAGGATCAGGCGCCTGGCGACGTTGCCGGCGGTGTTCTGCAGGTGCTTGGGCTGCTGGCGGTGGCTGGCATGGATGTCCGAGCGGTCGAGGACGGGGCGGTCCCTCGTGAGTTCGGCGACGAGGTGCAGGCCGGTGCGCTCTCGTGTATCGGTGCTGCCGCAGGCGTTGCATGGGTGGCCGCCGGTGCCAGTCATGTGGCCGCAGGCCCGGCAGGTGGGGACGGTCTCGCGGCTGATGGTGAGGGTGCCGGCGCGGAGGTTGTTCTCGATCATCTCCAGGGCGAGGCCGGCGACCTCGGCGTCGGTGTCGGTCATGATGCCGCCCACCGGGGACTGTCCGGGCGGGTACTTGTCGGCTATCAGGTCGGCCTCGAACCGCTGGCGGGGGATCTTCGGGCCGTCGGCCTGGCGGTGGCGGAGGTCTCCGGCGAGGGTGACGGTGTTCCACAGGTGGGGTGCGGGCGGTAACCCGAGGATGGCGTTGAGCGCGGCGGCGAGGCGGATGCCGACGGCCTTACCGGGGCGGGTGGCGAAGGTGAAGGGCCCGTTCTGGACGGGCCCGTTGAGGAACAGGTGTCGCACGGGCTCCTCCTAGATCAGCGGGGTGGTCGTTCCCGTCCGGGTGAACCGGCCGTCTCGCAGTTCGTACTGGAGGATCGCAGCGTTGGGCATCTTGCCCTTCCGCTCCTCGGCGAGGATCTCTGGCAGGGTGCAGGCTTCGAGCAGGGCTCAGAGCGCCACCGCGGCGGTCTGGTGAGTGAAGGCGACGACGGCGCGAGACTCCTGTACTTCGGCCTGGGCGAGGGCGGCGAACTCGGCGGCCCGGTTGAGCCACTCTTCCATCAAGATCACCTCGGACATCTACACGAGCGCCCTGCCTGAGATCGCCAAGGACGCCGCCGAGGCCGCCGCGAAGCTCGTCCCCCTCCAGCGGAAGTCCGAAGCCGAGGCTCGCGCCAAGGCCGCAGCCGAAACCGAGAAGGCCAAGCGGAAGGCCGCCAAGAAGGCGAAGTCCAAGGCCAAGAAGACCAAGCGCTAAACCAAGATCAACACCCGCGCTCACGCATCGCTCACGCAAGCGATCTTGTAGCGCACCGCTGACGCCTGCTCACACGCCAAGAAACGGCAAAAGGCCCAGGTCATGGGCTAGATGACCTGGGCCTTCACTGAGCCGCCTGCGGGATTCGAACCCGCGACCTACGCATTACGAGTGCGTTGCTCTGGCCAACTGAGCTAAGGCGGCACCGCTGCCGTGTGTGGCGGCAACGCGGGCCAGTCTACACAGGTTCGCGGGTGATCCGTACCCGGTATCCGGGGGCGGCGGTCAGGCGGAGGAGACGGCGAGTTTGGCGGCGAAGCCGGCGAAGAGGACGGCGACGCCGCTGGTGAGGGTGGCGGAGAGGCGCTTGCGGCGGCGGAAGGCGGTGGCGAGGGTGGTGCCCGCGAAGATGAGGAGGGAGAGGTAGAGGAAGCTGAAGGTCTGGAGGATGCCGCCGAGGAGGGCGAAGGAGAGGGCGGGCTGTCCGTAGGCGGGGTCGACGAACTGGGTGAAGAAGGAGAGCAGGAAGAGGATGGCCTTCGGGTTGAGGAGGCTGATCACCAGGGCGCGGCGGAAGGGGTTCTCGGTGGATTCGGGGGCCGGTTCGGCGGTGGGGTCGGCCGCGGCGCGGTGGTCGCGCCAGAGTTGGCGGGCGGCGCGGAGCATGCCGTAGCCGATCCAGAGCAGGTAGGCGGCGCCGCCGAACTTGACCACGGCGAAGACGGCCGGGTTGGCCTTGAGCAGGGAGGCCGCGCCCAGGGAGGTGAGGCTGATCAGGGTGAGGTCGCCGATGAAGACGCCGGCCGCGGCCCGGTAGCCGGTGCGGATGCCCTTGCGGGCCGCGACGGACAGCACGTACAGGGAGTTGGGGCCGGGCAGCAGGATGATGACGAGGGCGCCGAGGACGTACGTCGCCAGGTCGTTGACTCCGAGCACGATGAGCTCCGGTGCAGGGGAGGGTGGCAGGGGACGCTCATCGTAACGTCGTACCGGTAATCGGTTGAAGTGAGAACCACCTGTCGGTCTCCCGGCTCCGGGCGCGCCCTACCGGTCGCAGCGCTTGCCCTGTTCCGGGGCCTCCCCGGTCAGCAGGAAGCGGTTCACCGCTCCGTCCACGCAGGTGCTGTGCCGGCCGTACGCGGTGTGGCCGTCGCCGTCGAAGGTGAGCAGGCGGCCGGACTCCAGCTGGTCGGCCAGCGACCGGGCCCAGGCGTACGGGGTGGCCGGGTCGCGGGTGGTACCGATGACGACGATCGGGGCGGCGCCGGCGGCCCGGATGGTGTGCGCCGTACCGGTGGCCCGGACCGGCCAGTACGCGCAGGTCAGGGCCATCCAGGCCATGTCGCGGCCGAAGTGCGGCGAGACCCGCTCGAACTCCGGCACGGCCCGCTGGACGTCCTCCGGCCCGCGGAACGGGGCGGGCAGGTCGAGGCAGTTCACCGCGGTGTTGGCGAACATCAGGTTGGGGTAGGAGCCGTCCGCCTCGCGCCCGTAGTAGTCGTCGGAGAGCTTCAGCAGAGCGGTGCCGTCGCCCGCCTTGGCGTCGGCGAGCGCGGCGCGCAGCTTCGGCCAGAGGAAGTCGGCGTACATGGCCTGGATGACGCCGGTGGTCGCCTGGGACCCGGTGAGCCGGCGGCCGCCCTCGGTGGTGGGCAGCGCGGCGGCGCGGACGCCCTCCAGCAGGGCGGTGAGCTGCTCGCCGACCTGCTGCTCGGTGCGGCCGAGCGGGCAGTCCTCGTGCGTGGCGCAGTCCCGGGCGAAGGCGGCCCAGGCGGTCTCGAAGCCGCCCGCCTGGGTGCGGTTGCCGGTGACGGAGTCGAGCGCCGGGTCCATCGCGCCGTCCAGCACCAACCGTCCGACCCGGCTCGGGAACAGCCCGGCGTAGGTGGCGCCGAGGAAGGTGCCGTAGGACTTGCCGACGTAGTTCAGCTTCTCGTCGCCGAGCAGGGCGCGCAGCACGTCCATGTCGCGGGCGCCCTCGACGGTGCCGAGGTGGCCGAGCGCCGCCCCGGCCTGCTTGCGGCAGCCCTCGGCGAACTCCTTGTCGGCCGCGATCAGCGCGTCGATCCCGTGCTGGTCGCCAGGGGTCAGGTCGACGGCGGTGTAGGCGTCCATCCGGTCGCCGCTCAGGCAGCTGACGGGGCTGCTGCGGCCCACCCCGCGCGGGTCCAGGCCGACCAGGTCGTACCGGGCGCGCACCCCGTGGTCGTACGTCCGGGCGGCGGCCTCCAGGTACTCGACGGCCGAGCCGCCGGGCCCGCCCGGGTTGAGCAGCAGGGAGCCGATCCGCGCGCCCGGGGAGGCGGGAGGGGAGGAGGAGGCTTCCGCCGCCGCGCGGGCGGCCGCCAGGGTGAGGTCGCCGTCCCCCGGGTGGTCGTAGTCCAGCGGCACCCGGAACGTGGTGCACTCGAACCCGCTGTCGCAGGGCTGCCAGGCCAGGCGTTGCGCGTAGTACGGCGCGAGCGCGGCCGGGACGGCGGCGGGCAGCGGCTCCAACGGGGTGGCCCCGGACGCCCCGGCTGCCCCGGACGCCGCCGCGGCCGCCGGGGCGGAGGGCCCGCCGGAGCCGGCCGGGTCCGAGGGGGACGCCCCCGGCGCCGCGGACGGATCGGCGCCGCACCCGCCCGCCAGCAGCCCGGCGACGACCAACGCCGCAGCCAGTGCCCGCGTCCGTGCCTGCGCCCGCGTCCGTGCCTGCGCCCGCGTCCGCGTCCGTGCCCACGCCCGTACCGGCGCCCGCCCGAAGGCCCTCATCCGCCACCACTCCGCAATCGACCAGCACGTGGAACAACCCGTGGAACAACTGGTGGAGCACCCCGGAGGAAACGCCGCTGCCCGGCACCCCTCCCCGGGGTACCGGGCAGCGTAGCGCCGCCGGACGGGCGCTCAGGACGGCTTGGCCAGCGCCTCGGCCAGGAACTGCGCCGCCTGCCGGACCAGCCGCAGCCGCTCCCGGTCGGGGGTGAAGTCCTGCACGTTGTCCGAGATCCGCACGTCGGCCTTGGCCGCCGCTCCGGGGCCGGCCTTCAGCGCGGACTGGAGCTTGCGGGCCGCCTCCAGCCCGGCGGAGTCCGCCTTGGCGGCGGCCAGCAGCAGCCTGGCGGAGCTGCCGGCCGGGGCCTCGGCGCCGGTCTGGGTGAGCGCGGTGGCGTCGTAGCGGCCGGAGACCGCCGCGGCCGCGCCGTACAGGTCGGGCCGGGACAGTCCGGCCGCGGCCGCGCAGGGCGCGCCGCCGTCGACGCCGAGGGCACCCCAGGAGGCCGGGCCGGGCGGCAGGGTGCGGAAGGAGGCCGCGATGGTGGTGCGCAGCGTCGCGTCGTCGGCGACGGCGGCCGGGGCGGCGGCGACCAGCTCGCAGGGGTGCGCGGTGCCGTTCGGCGCCTCGGGGGCGACCAGGATGAACGGGCGGGTCCTGCCGGTCTGGAGGGCCGACCCGATGCCCTCGAAGACGTCCGGGACCTCGGCGTCGGCGGTCTTCTGGGGCGCGGCCGCGTGCATCACGACGACCGGGAAGTGGGTGTTCGGCTCCTTGGCGTACTGCGGCGGGAGCCAGACCCGGACGTTGCGGGGGTGGCCGTCGGGGCCGAGCACGGCGGACTGGAGCAGCTCGCCGCCACCGGGGTGGCCGACGCTGTCGAAGCGGCTGGCCACGGCGGGAGCCACGGCGGGTCCGGCCGCTCCGGCAGCTCCGACGGCGGCAGGGGCGACCGGAGCGGCACCGGCGCCGGCAACAGCACCGGCAGCAGCAGCGGCCGACTCGGCGGCCACCGGCGGCGCCGCCTGCTGCGGCCGGGCCACCGTCCCCGCACCGCTCCCGGCGCCCGACCCCGCCCCCGAGCCCGCGCTCCCCGCGTCCACCACCGGCTCCGCCCGGTCCGGCTCCTGGACGTCCCGGCCGAGGCCGCCGAACGCGCCGAGCGTGGTGAGCACCGTCAGGGCGGTGACGCACACCCCGCAGACCATCGCCCCGGCCGCCCGCACCAGCATCGGCAGGCGGTCGCCGGCCAGCTCGTAGGTCTCGGCGGCGCGCAGGTCGCGCCAGCGCTGTCGGGCGCCCCGGGCCAGCCAGATCCCGCCGAGGGCGGCGGCCAGCAGGGGAATGACGAGGAGCGAACGAACCACGGGACGCACCACCTCTGGAGGGGGCCGCGCCGAACCGGAACCGGCGCGTACGGGAGGCGACCGCCCCGGCAGCGGGCGCAGTCGGCCCCCAGCGTGCACAACGGGCGGACCGTCACACGACGGTGTGCCCGGCGAGTGTCGCTCGTTCACTCGAAGGTGGGACGGCGTATCGCCCCGGGAGGCGTACCGGTACCACCTGCCGGAGCAGTCGGGAGAAAGAGCCCGGCCCTCAGCCCGCGCGCAGCGCCACCGTCATCGCCTCGACCGCGAGCAGTGGGTCCACGTTGCGGTCCAGCGCCCGGCGGCAGGCCAGCACCGCCTCGATCCGGCGCAGCGTGCCCTCCGCGGGCCCGGCCTGGGCCACCCGGTTCAGCGCCTGCCGCTGGTCCTCGTTGGCGAGCGCGCCGGTGGAGCCGAGCTGGATGGCGAGCACGTCCCGGTAGAAGCCGAGCAGGTCGAGCAGGGCGACGCCCAGGGTCTCCCGGCGGGTGCGGGTGGCCCGGCTCTTCTGCCGCTTCTCCAGCTCCTTGACCGCGCCGGCCATGCCGCGCGGCGCCTTGCTGCCCTCGGAGGCGCCGTAGGCGGCCTTGAGGTCGTCGGTCTCCTTGGCGTCCTGGGTCTCGGCGAGCGCCTCGGCATCGGCCTTGGCGGTGTCGACCAGGCGCTGGGCGGCGGTCAGGCAGCCGCCGATGTCGCCGACCTCCAGCGGGATGCGCAGCACCTCCGTCCGGCGCGTCCGGGCCTGCTCGTCGACGGCGAGGCGGCGCGAGCGCTCGATGTCGCCCTGACCGGCGAGCGCGGCGAGCCGGGCCGTCTCCGGGTCGACGCCGTCGCGGCGGACCAGGGTGTCGGCGACCGCCTCGGCCGCGGGGGTGCGCAGCACCAGCAGGCGGCAGCGCGACCGGATGGTCGGCAGCACGTCCTGGACGGAGGGGGCGCAGAGCAGCCAGACGGTGCGCGGGGAGGGCTCCTCCACGCCCTTGAGCAGCGCGTTCGCGGCGGCCTCGGTGAGGCGGTGGGCGGCGTCCACCAGGATCACCGACCAGCGGCCGCCGGTCGGGTAGCTGGAGGCGCGCATGACCAGGTCGCGCATGTCGCCGACGCCGATGGAGAGGCCGTCGGTCCGGACGTACTTGACGTCGGCGTGGCTGCCGGCCAGCACGGTGTGGCAGCCGTCGCAGAACCCGCAGCCGGGCGTGCCGCCGAGCGCGAGGTCCGGGCTGGTGCACTGGAGGGCGGCGGCGAAGGCGCGCGCGGCGGTGACCTGCCCGGCGCCGGGCGGGCCGGTGAACAGCCAGGCGTGCGTCATCAGGGAGGCGTTCACACCCTCGACCGGGGCGGCCCCGCGACCAGCCTCGATCGTCGCCCCGGCCGCCCGGGCGGCGGCGGTCAGCTGCTCGACCACCCGGTCCTGGCCCACCAGGTCGTCCCAGACGGCCACTGCTGCTCCCAAGCTCCGTACGGCAGCGCCATCGGCGCCTCTTCCCCGCCGTCGAGCATACGTCTCCGCTCCGACACCCACTGCTCCGTCCGGGGGACGGCGAAGGGCGCGGCGGAGGGCACGGCGGACGGGAAGGCCGGTCCCGCGCACGACGGACCGACACCCGACGGAACGCGGCGGCGCCGCCGGGGACCCGCCCCGACGGCGCCGCGCCCGCGTGTCCGGTCAGCCCCGACGGCCCCAGCGACGGCCCTTGCCCTTGCCGTCGCCCTCGCCCTGGGCGTTCCCACGGCCCTCGGGCCGCTCCGCACCGCCCTGGGCGGCGCTCTGCGGGCCGGCGTACGAACCGCCCTGGCCCGGGCCGCCGTGCTCCCAGCGCGCCCACTCGTCGTGCGAGCCGAGCAGGGTGTCGGTGAGGCTCGGCAGGTCGTCCATCGGCGTCTCCTCGGCCCACTCCGGCCGCGGCCGCTCGGCGGCCGGCTCCGCGCCGACCACCGGCAGCTCGCGGGTGCTGTCGACCGGCTCCGCGCGCCCCGGCGCCTGCGCCGCCCGGCCCTCGGTACGACCCTCGGTACGGCCGTCGGCGCGCCCGGGCTCAATCCGCGGCAGCACCTCGGTCCGGTCGGCCTCCGCCGGGACCTTCGGCAGCACGGCCGTCTCGTCCACCGCCGAGGCCGGTACCACCGGCAGCCTGGCGGTCTCGTCGACCGCACCGGCGGTCCCGCCGACGGCCCGACGGGCCTCGGCGGCCTTGCGAGCCTCGGCGGCTTCGGCCGCCCGGACGGCCGCCTGCCGGTCCCGCGGCGACAGCTCGCGCGTCGCCTCGTCCCCGAGCCCGCCCGACGAGACCTGAGCCGACGAGGTCTGAGCCGACGACGCCGAAGCCGACACCTGCGACGAAGCCTGAGCCGCGTCCCGCGGAGCGCCCTCCGGGATGTCCCGGACCGCTCGCAGCTCCGTAGTCGCCTCCGCCGAGCCGGAGCCCGAGCCAGAGCCCGCCCCCGGCCGCCCCTCGGCCCGCCCCTCCGCCGACTCCGCCGCAGCGGCCGCAGCCGCGAGCGCGGCGGCCTGCGCCAGCCGCGCCTCCTCGGCCCGCTGGAGCGCCTCCTCCGCCCGGCGGCGCTGCTCCTCGCGGGCGAGCTCGCGCTGCCGCTGGAGCTCGGCCTGGGCGGCCGCCTCGTCGGCGAGCCGCTTGCGCTCGACGGCCTCCGCGGCCAACCGGGCCTCCTCGGCCGCGCGGAGCCTGGCCTCCTCCGCGGCACGGCGCTCGGCCTCCTCCGCGGCCCGTCGGCGCGCCTCCTCCTCGGCCTTGCGCCGGGCCTCGGCGGCGGCCCGTTCGGCCTCCTCCTTGGCCAGCCGCTCCTGCTCCGCCTGCTCGGCCCGCAGCTGCGCCAGCACCTCCTGCCGCTTGCGCTCGGCGGCCTCCTCCTCGGCCTTCTTCCGGGCCTCCTCGGCGGCGCGGCGCTCGGCCTCCTCCTTGGCCAGCCGCTCCTGCTCGGCGCGGGCGGCCTTCTCCTGCTCGGAGAGCGGCAGCTCGCGGTCGAGCCGGTGCCGGATGGCGGTGGTGACGAAGTCGGGGGCCTGGCTGCCGTCCACGACCAGGTAGCGCGCCGGGTCGGCGGCGGCGAGGGAGAGGAAGCCGGCCCGGACCCGCTGGTGGAACTCGGTGGGCTCGGACTCCAGCCGGTCCAGCGCCTCGGTGAAGCGCTCGCGGGCCCTGGTCGGGTCGACGTCCAGGACGACGGTCAGGTCGGGCAGCAGCCCGCCGGTGGCCCAGCGGGAGATCCGGGAGACCTCGGTCGCGGCCAGGTCGCGCCCGGCGCCCTGGTAGGCGATGGAGGAGTCCATGTACCGGTCGGTGATGACCACGGCGCCGCGGGCGAGGGCCGGCCGGATGACGTTCTCGACGTGCTCGGCGCGGTCGGCGGCGTAGATCAGCGCCTCGGCGCGGTGCGACAGGCCGGTGTTGCCGACGTCCAGGACGAGGCCGCGCAGCCGCTGGCCGACCGGGCTGCCGCCGGGCTCGCGGGTGAGCACGACCTCGTGCCCCTTGCCGCGGATCCACTCGGCGAGCGCCTGGGCCTGGGTGGACTTGCCGGCGCCGTCGCCGCCCTCCAGGGCGATGAAGAAGCCGGTGCCCGCGCCCCGGTGCGGCACCGGGCCGCCCGCGCCGCGCACCGAGTCCACCAGGTCCCGGACGAACGGCGCGGTGCCGCGCCGGTCGTCGGTGCGCAGCAGCACGACCGCGGCGAGCACCAGGGTGAGCAGCCCGGAGGTGGCGACGGCCAGGGCCGCGCCGCCGTGGATGAAGGTGAAGGAGCCGGGCTCGACGGTGCCGTACTCGACGTCCCCGTAGGCGGCGGCGATCAGCGGGACGACGACCAGCGCGGCGGCGACCACGGCCCGGAGCACCGCGAACAGGTGCTCGGTGACCTTCGGCAGCCGGGCCTCCTCGACCTCCTGGGCGAGCAGGGTGCGCCCGGCCGAGACCACGATCCCGGCGGCCAGGCCGGCCAGCACGGTGAGCAGCAGGACCAGTACGAAGTCGAGCACCAGGCCGGCCAGGATCAGCGCGACGCCCTGGGTGAGCAGCGCCAGCGCGAGCAGCCGGCGGCGGGACAGCGAGGGCAGCGTGGCCCGGGTGAGCCGGGTGCCCAGGGCGGGCGTCCCGGCGGCGGCGAGCACCAGCAGGCCGTAGCCGATCGGCCCGGCGCGGTGCTCGGCGGCGGTCAGCAGCGCGAGCGCGGCGACGCCCGCCATCGAGGCGTAGCCGGCCGCGACGGCGAAGGTGAAGTACGGGGCGCTGCCGGTGCGGCCCTTGCCGAGCGCGGGGCCGGGGGTCGCGTCGGTCGGGGCGCGCAGGCCCTGGAACGGGGAGACCGGGGCGGCGGTCACCGGGCCGCCGGGCAGCTGCTGGAGGTAGCCGCGGACCGCCGAGGCGGCGAACAGCCCGGCCGCGCCGAGCGCCGCGAAGGTGAGCTGGTGGGCGCGGAGCCAGTCGGAGCCGACGGCCGCGCCGATGTTGTTGAGCAGGGTGAAGGCCACCAGGCCGACGGCGCCGAGCGGCACGGTCACCCAGCCGGTGAAGCGGTCGATGCTCCGGACGCTGTCCAGGTTGGCCGCGGCCGGGCGCTGCTCGGCGACCGGCAGGTGCGGGTTGGCCGGCGGCAGCAGGCCCGGGACGGCGGCGGACTTGGCGATCCCCCAGACCCGCTCGGCGGCACCGGTCACGAACACGGTGGCGAGCAGGACGTAGACGGCGGCCCCGGAGGGCTTGGCGGCGGAGCCCAGCCAGACGCTCCACCAGGGCGCGAGGCCGATCAGCAGGGCGCGCAGCACGTCGGCGCCGAACAGCGTCCAGCGCCGGTCCAGCTTGCCGGTGACCAGCCGGTGCACCGGGCCGAGCAGCGCGACGCCGACCAGTCCGGTGGCCAGCACCCGGACGGCGAGGACCGCGGCGAGGGCGAAGGCGAGGCTGCGCGGCAGGCTGCCGAACTGTCCGCCCTGGGCGGCGGCGATCACGGTGAGCGCGAGCAGCACCAGCAGACCGAGCCGGTCGGCGGTGCCGCCGATCAGCTGGGTGGTCCACAGGCGCCGGTAGGCACGTGTCCGCAGCAGGGCCCGGGCCCGGTCCGCCGGGCTCCCGGCGGGCGCGACCTCGGGCAGGTCGAACGCCCGGGCTCTGGCGGCCGGGGCGGCGCTGGGGGTGGGCTGCTCCTCGCTCGTCATACGGTCAGCGTAGCGGGCGGGGCCTGGCCGGAACGCTGCGAACGGGCTTCCGGATCGCGCTCATCACCGGGTTGTGACGTAGCCCGCACGGACCCGACGGACCTCGGGCCCGCACCCCCGGGATCGGGGGCACGGGCCCGGCTGCCGTGACCTGGGATCAGCCCTCGTCGGCGGCCGTGGCCTTGCCGACCGCCGTCTTGCTCGCGGTGGTCTTCTTGGCCGCCGTCTTCTTCGCCGCCGCCGTCTTGGTGGTGGTGGTCTTCT
This sequence comes from Kitasatospora sp. NPDC057512, assembly GCF_042802135.1. NCBI lineage: Bacteria > Bacillati > Actinomycetota > Actinomycetes > Kitasatosporales > Streptomycetaceae > Kitasatospora > Kitasatospora sp. NPDC057512. The sequence continues at coordinate 5,665 of NZ_JBHVET010000008.1, read as the reverse complement.
TCGCCGCGGTCTTCTTCGCCGCGGTCTTCTTCGCGGCCGCGGTCTTGGTCGCCGCGGTCTTGGCGGTGGTCGTCTTCTTGGCCGCGGCCTTCTTCGCCGGGGCCTTCTTCGCCGCCTTCTTCACCGGTCCCCGCGCCCGCTTCTCGGCGAGCAGCTCGTACCCGCGCTCCGGCGTGATGGTCTCGACGTCGTCGTCCTTGCGGAGCGTGGCGTTGGTCTCGCCGTCGGTCACGTACGGGCCGAAGCGGCCGTCCTTGACCACCACCGGGCGCTCGCTGACCGGGTCGTTGCCCAGCTCCTTGAGCGGCGGCGCGGCGGCGGCCCGGCCGCGCTGCTTGGGCTGGGCGTAGATCGCCAGCGCCTCGTCGAGGGTGATCGTGAAGAGCTGGTCCTCGCTGGTGAGCGAGCGGGAGTCGGTGCCGCGCTTGAGGTACGGGCCGTAGCGGCCGTTCTGCGCGGTGATCTCCGCGCCCTCGGCGTCGGTGCCGACCACCCGCGGCAGCGAGAGCAGCCGCAGCGCGTCCTCCAGCGTGACGGTGTCCAGCGACATCGTCTTGAACAGCGAGGCGGTGCGCGGCTTGACCGCGTTCTTGCCGGTCTTCGGCGTGCCCTCGGGCAGGATCTCGGTCACGTACGGGCCGTAGCGGCCGTCCTTGGCGACCAGCATGTTGCCGCTGACCGGGTCCGCGCCGAGCTCGAAGTCGCCGCTGGGCTTGGCCAGCAGCTCCTCGGCCAGCTCGACGGTGAGCTCGTCCGGCGGCAGCTCGTCCGGGATGTCGGCGCGCTGGCCGGGCTCGCCCTCGACCGTCGAGGCGCGCTCGACGTACGGGCCGTAGCGGCCGACCCGCAGGGTGATGTCGTCGCTGACCCTGAACGAGCTGATCTCCCGGGCGTCGATCGCGCCGAGGTCGGTGACCAGTTCCTTCAGGCCGCCCAGGTGGTCGCCGTCGCCGTTGCCGGCCTCGGCGGCGCCGCCCGCGGCGTGGCCCTCGCCCTCGCCGAAGTAGAAGCGCTTCAGCCACGGCACGGACTTCGCCTCACCGGCGGCGATCCGGTCGAGGTCGTCCTCCATCTTGGCGGTGAAGTCGTAGTCGACCAGCCGGCCGAAGTGCTTCTCCAGCAGGTTGACCACGGCGAAGGAGAGGAAGGACGGGACGAGCGCCGTCCCCTTCTTGAAGACGTACCGGCGCTGGATGATCGTGTCGATGATCGACGCGTAGGTGGAGGGGCGGCCGATCTCCCGGTCCTCCAGCTCCTTGACCAGCGAGGCCTCGGTGTAGCGGGCCGGCGGCTTGGTGGCGTGGCCCTCCGGGGTGATCCGCTCGGCGGCCAGCGGGTCGCCCTGGGCGACCTGCGGCAGCCGGCGCTCGCGGTCGTCGAGCTCGGCGTTCGGGTCGTCGGCGCCCTCGACGTAGGCCTTGAGGAAGCCGTGGAAGGTGATGATCTTGCCGGAGGCGGAGAACTCGACGTCCCGGCCGTCGGCGGAGGTGCCGCCGACGCGGACGGTGACGGACTGGCCGACCGCGTCCTTCATCTGGGAGGCGACGGTGCGCATCCAGATCAGCTCGTAGAGCCTGAAGTCGTCACCGGTCAGGCCGGTCTCGGCGGGGGTGCGGAAGCGGTCGCCGGACGGGCGGACGGCCTCGTGCGCCTCCTGCGCGTTCTTGACCTTGCTGGCGTAGGTGCGCGGGGCGTCCGGCAGGTAGTCGGCACCGTACAGCTGGGTGACCTGCGCCCGGGCGGCCGAGACCGCAGTGTCCGACAGCGTGGTGGAGTCGGTACGCATATAGGTGATGAAGCCGTTCTCGTACAGCTTCTGGGCCACCTGCATGGTCCGCTTGGCGCCGAAGCCCAGCTTGCGGCTGGCCTCCTGCTGGAGCGTGGTGGTGCGGAACGGCGCGTACGGCGAGCGGCGGTAGGGCTTGGACTCGACGCTGCGGACGGCGAACGCCGTCTGCTCCAGGGCGGCGGCCAGCTGACGGACCGCCTGCTCGTCCAGGTGCAGGGTGTTCGCGCTGGCGGCCTTCAGCCGGCCGTCCTGGCCGAAGTCGCGGCCGCTGGCGATCCGCTTGCCGTCGACGGCGGCCAGCCGGGCGCCGAAGGTCTCCGGGTTGGCGGCGTCGGCCGGGGTGCGGCCGGTGCCGAAGGTGCCGACCAGGTCCCAGTACGACGCGGTGCGGAAGGCCATCCGCTCGCGCTCGCGCTCGACCACCAGACGGGTCGCGACGGACTGCACGCGGCCCGCCGACAGCTTCGGCATGACCTTCTTCCACAGCACCGGCGAGACCTCGAAGCCGTACAGGCGGTCGAGGATGCGGCGGGTCTCCTGGGCGTCGACCAGGCGCTGGTTGAGCTCGCGCGGGTTGGCCACGGCCTCCTGGATCGCCGACTTGGTGATCTCGTGGAACACCATGCGGTGCACCGGCACCTTGGGCTTGAGCACCTGCTGGAGGTGCCACGCGATGGCCTCGCCCTCGCGGTCCTCATCGGTGGCGAGGAAGAGCTCGTCGGACTCCGCGAGCAGCGACTTCAACTTGCTGACCTGGGACTTCTTGTCCGCGTTGACCACGTAGATGGGCGCGAAGTCGTGGTCGACGTCCACCCCGAGCCGGCGCACCTCGCCGGTGTACTTGTCCGGCACCTCGGCCGCGGTGCTGGGGAGGTCGCGGATGTGCCCGACGCTCGCCTCGACGATGTAGCCGGGGCCCAGGTAGCCCTTGATCGTCTTCGCCTTGGCCGGCGACTCGACAATGACGAGTCGCTGTCCGTGCGCGGTCTCGCTGCTCGGGGACACCTTCGCTCTTCTCTCCCGGTCCTTATGTGGCTGGTCGGCGCCGGCCGCACGGGCTGCGCTCCGCCCGACCCCTCCACCGTCCCGGGGCTGCCGCGGCACGACACCCCCACCAGCGGAGTGTGACCGTACCCCGGCCACCCTTGTCAAACGGACGGATCCCGCTTTTTCACTTGCCGGCCTCACCGACGCCACTCGAACGGTAACCCGATGACGGAGGTTCGCGCCCCGTGGAGGGGGGCCTTCGGCAGGTTCCGGAGGATGGAATGACGGATTTCAAGATCTGTCAACGGAAAATCGACAGGTGGGCGCGGGATGGCGTGAATCCGCCCTGGGTGCTCGCCCTCGGATCTGTCGCGGCTCTCTCCCGGAACCCTCGCGGGGTGCGGGGGCTCAGCCGCCGACCGCGGCCAGGAGCCCGGCGCCCGCCGCCAGACACCCCACGCCCAGGACGCTCCACAGCAGGTCGACGACGGCCGCCCGGCCGACCTCCCCGGCCGCCAGCACCACCCGGCTCGGGCGCTGCGGGTCGTAACAGATCCGCACCGAGGCGCCTGGCGCGAAACGGTCCGGACGGCGCAGCGGGGTGTGCCCGCGCGGGCGGGCGATCACGAGCCCCGCGATCCCGCACGCGCCGGAGCCGCCCACCGAGGGCGGCACCGAGAAGGACAGCAGCGGCGCGCTGTCCAGCCGGCCGTGCACGTCGTCCTCGGCCACCACGGTGGCCACCGCCGGCGCCCCCCGGCGGCGCACCCGCAGGCGCAGGCCCACTTCGGCGGCGCACCAGAGCAGCAGCACGCCACCGAAGAGGGCGAGCACCGACCCGCCCACCATCGCCGTCGTCGTGTCCACCTCTGGCCCCCGGCTCCCCAGCTCTGTCCACAGCCTGTGGACAGAGCCTCACAGCGGAGGACCAACGGGAGACAGCCGCCCGGCGGCGGTCGGACGAACCAGGGGGTACGGACCGGTGAACCGGCCACGTCACGTCGGGGCCCGCCCCGGCGGCTCCGGTCTCGGGCTCCGGCCTCGGGCCCCGGTCTCGACGGGGCAGGCCTCGGCAGCTCCGGTCTCGACGGGGCAGGCCTCGACGGCGCAGGCCTCGGCGGCTCCGGTCTCAGCGGACCGGGTCGATGAACCCCTGCTCGGTCAGCAGGCGCAGCGACTCCGGCACCCGGTCCCGCAGGACCACCCGGTCCTCGCCGAGCAGCCGCGCGATAGCGTCCACGATCTCGCCCGCCGACAGCGTCCCGTCGCAGACCCCGACGAAGCCGGCGCCCACGGTGTCCACCTTGGTGGCCCGCCGCATGCCGCGGTTGTGACGCAGGATCACGTGCTCCGGGTCCTCCGCGCCGGGCGCGCCGACCTGCTCCTGGACCACCTCGTCGGCCAGCACGTAACGGGCCGCGAGCAGGCCCGCGTCGTCGTGCGAGCGGAGGAAGTCCTGCCGGTCGAACCAGGCCTCGATGTGCGGGCCGAGCGGCTGCTCCACGGGGTGCGGCCACTCCTCCACCCGGACGGTCGGACGCTCGGCGCCGCTCGCCCGCAGGGTGATCCAGCCCATGCCGATGCCCTCGACCCGGCCCGCCTCGAAGGCGTCCAGCCACTCGCCGTACCGGGCCTGGTAGTCGCCGCCGGGGCCGCGGTGGTCGCCGCCGTCACGCAGCCACAACTCGGCGTACTGGGCCACGTCCTGGACCTCGCGCTGGACGACCCAGGCGTCCAGCCCGGTGCCCGCGACCCAGCCGGCCAGCCGCTCGTGCCAGTCCTCGCCCTTGACGTGCTGCCAGTTGGCGAGCAGCTGGCAGTAACCGCCGGGCTCCAGGTGGTCGGCGGCCGAGCGGACCAGGCCGCGGCACAGGTCGTCGCCGGCCATGCCGCCGTCGCGGTAGGTGAACCGACCGCCCGGAGAGATCACGAACGGCGGGTTGGAGACGATCAGGTCGAACTTCCGCTCCCCGACCGGCTCGAAGAGGCTTCCGGCGGACACCTCGGTGCTGTCGAAACCGGACAGCGCCAGCGTCAGCTCGGTGAAGCGCAGCGCGCGCGGGTTGAGGTCGGTGGCGGTCACGGTCCCGGCGTGCCGGGCCGCGTGCAGCGCCTGCACGCCGGAGCCCGAACCGAGGTCCAGCGCGGCCCCGACGGGGCGGCGCACGGTGATGTTGGCCAGCGTGGTGGAGGCGCCGCCGACGCCCAGCACCAGGTCCTTGCGGGCCACCCCGTGCGCGGTCTCACCGGAGCCGATGCCGCCCGCGCCGCCCACCGCGCAGCCCAGGTCGGAGACCACCCAGGCGTCCGAACTGGGCATTCCGGCCACCTCGTTGGCGTACGGCCGGACGTCGACGGTGGCACGCACCAGATCGCCGTCGGGGCGCAGCCAGCCGTCCGCCAGGCAGTCCTCCACCGGCAGCGCGGCGGCGGCCGCCCGGTACGGGACCGGCTGCTGCAGCAGGAACAGCCGCACCAGCGTCTCCAGCGGACTGCCACCGCGGGTCGCCCGCAGCGCCGGGACCGCCTCGCTGCGGGCCAACGCCGAATAGCCGGTGGGCCCGAGCAGGTCCAGGCAGCCGTCGGCGGTGAACGAGGCGGCGAGCAGCGCCTCGCGGAACTTGGCGAGGCGGGTCGGGTCGAGAACGGGGCTACTGATCACCCCGCCATTGTCCCCCGCCGCCCGCCCCGCGGCCGCCGCTGCGACCCGCGGCCAGCGGACGGAAGCCCGCACCACCCCGCGCGCCCCCTGGAAGCCACCACGCGCCGCCCTGCCGGGGGCACCGAGTCGTTCAGCGGCGGGCCTGTGGTCGGGGCGCCAGCGCACGGGACGGCGGCTCACGGGACGGCGGCTCGCCGGCCCCGCCACCGGCCGGGCCGGTGTGCGGC
>NZ_JBHVET010000007.1:0-38343 GCF_042802135.1 Kitasatospora sp. NPDC057512 | reverse complement strand
GGCTCCGGGCCGGCCGCCCCCACCCCCCGTCAGCCGGCCGACGCGGCGGACCGGGCGTTGCGGCGGCGGACGTAGACGGTGGCCAGGACCCCGGCGAGCACCACGCCGCCGCTCATCCCCGCGACGGACGGGTTGATCATCGGCACGGCGGCGGCGGGCTCGGCGCCGCCGCACTGCGCGTGGCCGATGACCAGGTTGGCGCCGTTCAGCGACGGCAGCAGGGTGAGGTGGACGGCGTTGACGGTGAGGACGCCGTTGGCGTCGGTGGTCTGCTCGTTGAGGACGATCGAACCGACCAGCGGGATGCTGACCCTGGTGTTGGCGGGGGCGTTGGCCTGGAGGTTGGTCGGGATGCCGGCGACGCTGATCGACCCGCCCGCGATCAGGCCGCTGCCGGTGGCCCCGGCGGGGGTGGCGGTGCAGGTCGAGTTGACGCCGGTCAGCGAGACCGACGCGACACCGAGGTCGAGCCCGAGCTTGTCGACCGTCGCGGAGGCCGAGGCGGTGCCGTCGACCGGGTTCCCGGCGGTGTTCGCGGTGAGCACGGAGGTGGTGGCGACCGGCCCGACGTTGAGGCCGACCAGGGTCCGGGTGCCGCCGGACGGGTAGGTGGACTCGGGCGACGGCGCGACGGCGGCCATCCCGCCCAGCGCCTCCGTGGAGACGACGTAGGCGTCGGCCACCGGGGCGGGCAGCGCGGCGTACGCCGGGGACGCCACGGACAGGACGCCGACGGCGAGGGCGGTTCCGGCGAGGACACGGTTGCGGGTACGAGTGCTCACGGGTGGGCCTTTCGGACGGGGGCACGACGGACGGAGGTGTCCGCCGTACGGAGGGGCAGGAAGGGGGTGGTGCGTCGACTCCGCCGACCGGCCGCGGTGTTCGGTACGGCCGCGGCCTCACCGGCCGGGGAGAAGTCTCGGTCGCTCAGGCGGTGGCGATCTCCTGGGCGGTGATCTCCTGGGCGGCGGGCGCGGGGGCCCGGCCTGGCAGCGGCTCGGCCGTACGGGCCGTCTTCTGCCAGGAGCCCTTGCCCCGCACGATCCGCCAGAAGGCGCGGACCGCGACGAGGTAGGTGGTCGCGGCGTAGACCGCGAGCGCCAGGCCGTAGCCGAGCGCGGCCCGGCGGCTGATCCCCGGTTCGCTGCGGCGCCGGTACAGCGGCCCCCAGAGGGCGAACTCGGCGACCCCGACGACCAGGTAGAGCGCGATCAGCACGGCGCCGCCCTGGCGGAGGAAGGCGAGCACGAACTCGGGGTAGAAGACCGTGTTGTAGCCGAAGGCGGCGATCGGCACGGCGTAGACCACCAGGCCGACGACCTGGAGCCAGGGCTGGACCATGAAGTAGAGGACTTCCAGGAAGCCCGCCGTGGTGAACTCCCGGGAGCTCCAGACCCGCCGCAGGTACGGCGCGCACTGCATCGAGCCCTGCGCCCAGCGGACCCGCTGGGTGATCAACTGCCTGACGTTCCACAGGGCTTCCTGGTCCACCCAGGCGGTCGTGGTGTAGCCGTTGCGCCAGCCGGCCAGCATCATCCGCAGCCCGAGCTCGAAGTCCTCCAGCAGCGCCCGGCCCCACGGCCCGCCGCTGCCGCCCCGGTCGATCGAGCGCAGCGCGCTGAGCCGGTTGGCCTGGCCGTTGCCGCCCACGTTGACGGTCCGGGTGAGCCGGCGGGTGATCTGGATGGCGGAGATCGGCCCGCGGAACTCGATGTCCTGGAGCCGGGCCAGCAGCCGGGCGAACCGGTTGGCCAGGCGCCCCCGGTGGGGCAGCGGCACGGCCACGTCGCGGTTGGACATCCGGACCTCGACCTGGACGGCGCCGATGGCCGGGTCGCCGAAGCAGGACGCTCCGGCGAAGGTGTCCAGCATGCCCGGGGAGGGCCGTCCGTCGGCGTCCAGGACGATCAGGACGGCCCGGTCGGCGTCGGCGCCCTCCGGCAGCCAGGCTTCGAGCGCCCGGTACGCGGCGTTCAGGGCGTCGCCCTTGCCGGTGCGCGCCCGCGGCAGCCGCCGCTCGACCAGGTGGACGGGCCGCCCCTCGGCCGCCCGGGCCCGTACCGCCTCGCCGGTCCGGTCCTCGGAGTGGTCGTCGACGACCCAGACCCGGGCCCGGGGGAAGTGCTCGGCGAGGTAGTCCAGGGTGGTGCCGATCACGGCCTCCTCGTCCCGGCAGGGTATGAGGAAGTGCCAGTCGAACCGGTCCGGGTCGCCCGGGGCGTCCGGGCGGACCCGCAGGAAGTTGCGCACGATCACCGTGACGTAGGAGAGGAAGCCGATCCCCAGCACGAAGGAGAGGGAGACGGACAGGTCGAGCAGGGTCACGGCGCACCGGCCTCCGCGTCGCGGGTGGACGTTCGGGTGATCAGGAGGAGGAAGAGCAGCAGCGCGATCAGGCCGGCGGCCATCATCAGCACCGAGCCGAACAGGACGTGCGTCCAGCCGAACCCCTCGTCGCCGTAGCGGTACTGCATGGCGACGATCAGCGTCAGCCGGCCCAGGTTGGCGGCGAGGACCAGCGCGGCCGCCAGGGCGAAGCCCAGCAGGACCCGGGCCGGCCGGCGGGTGCCGAACAGCAGCAGGACGCCGGCCAGCAGGGCCAGCGGGGCGATCAGCAGGGCGCTGCTGCACCCGGTGGTGAGGGCGATCCCGCGCCCGAACCCGCTCGCGTCGCCGGCGTACAGCACCGGCGCGTCGGGGGCGGCGAGCAGCAGGGTCCGCAGGCCGAGCCCGTGCGAGACCACCCACCGCGCCCCGGCCAACTCCTCGAACCGGTAGGCGCGTTCACCGGCGACCAGGGCCCCGCTCAGGCCCAGCAGCAGCGGTCCGGCCACCCCGGCGAGCACCCGGCCCGACAGCGGGGCGCGGCCGGGCCGCGACAGCGGCGGGCGGGCCGGCCCCGGTGGCCGGGCGGGTTGCGGGTACACGTCTGCGGTCACGGGGACACCCCTCGGAAGGAAGGCGGGTTGGCGGCGGGCGGGGCGGTGCGGTCGGCTATCGGCCGTCGCGCTTCCGGTCGGCCCGGCCAGCCCGGTCAGCCCGGTCAGCCCGATCGGCCCGGTCGGTCCGCTCGCCCCGGTCGGCGGCCAGCCGGCTGCGCCGCAGCAGGGCGACTCCCACCAGCACCAGGGCGGTGCCGGCCGCGGCCGCGAAGCCGAGGCCGGGCGAGCCGGTCGAGGCCAGCACGCCGCCGCCGGCCGCCGTCGGGGGGAGTCCGCCGCCTATGGGTCCGTACATGGTGGTTCCTCTCGGAAGGTCCGGGTCATCCCGATCTTTGCGATCTGGAGCCGTATGTTGCTGGGCTGATCGGATGATCGGATAGCTGCGCCGCGCCCATTCGGGTGGAAATCACCCGTTTGCCGCAACCGGCCGCGCGGGGGCACCGCCGAACCGGTATCCGTGGGCGGCACCGTCGGCCAAGTGGGCGCGGTACGACGGATCTTGATGTACCGGCATACGAACCACCGCCGGGCCCAGCCCGCTCCCGAGGCGGCCCCGGACGGTCTCCTGTCGGCCAAGTGGGTGACATTGTTCCCACCTATGGATCTTTCTGACGAATCCCCCCATATCGTCTGCTGATACTTCACCACCCCACCCCCTCGCCCCCTTCGGAGCGCCATGTCCTCGACCGACGTCGCCCTGGTCCTCGGAACCCGGCCGGAGATCGTCAAACTCGCCGGAGTGGCCCGCCTCCTCGGCCCGCGGGCCCGCATCGTCTGGAGCGGCCAGCACTGGGACCCGGCCCTCACCACCACGTTCTTCGCCCAGTACGGCCTCCCCCGCCCGCACCACCTGCTGAAGGGCGTCGGCGGCGAGCCGCGCGGACGGCAGATAGGCCGGATGGTCAGCGCGTTGAGCGACCACCTCGCGGCCCACCCGCCGGCCGCCGTCCTCGTCCAGGGCGACACCAACACCGCCGCGGCCGGCGCCCTCGCGGCGCACTGCGCGGGCATACCCGTCGTCCACGTCGAGGCCGGCCTGCGCTCCTTCGACCCCGACATGCCCGAGGAGGCCAACCGCCGCCTGATCGCCCCGCTCGCCGACCTGCACTGCGCGCCCACCGCCACCGCGGCGGCGCACCTGCTGCGCGAGGGGATCGAGGCGGACCGGGTGGTGATCACCGGCAACACCGTCGTCGAGGCGACCCTGGAGACCCTGCCCGCCGAGGCCGAGGCCCACCGCATCGTCGCCGCACACGCCGTCACCCCCGGCGGCTACGTGCTCGCCACCATCCACCGCCCCGAGAACACCGACGACGCCGCGCGGCTCGCCCAGATCCTCGATCAGCTCGCCGCCCTGGACCTGCCGGTCCTGCTGCCGCTGCACCCCCGGACCAGGGCCGCCGTCGAGGCCTTCGGCCTGCGCGGCCCGGTCGCCCGGCTGCGCCGGATCGAGCCGCTGGACCACGCCGGCTTCCTCGCCCTGGCCCGGCACTGCCGGCTGCTGGTGTCGGACTCCGGCGGGGTCCAGGAGGAGTGCACGGTGCTCAAGCGCCCGCTCGTGGTGGTGCGCAACTCCACCGAGCGCCCCGAGGCCGTCCGGGCCGGCTTCGCCCGGCTCGCCCGACCGGGCCACGAACTCGCCCGCGCCCTACGGGAGTTGCTCGCCGACGAGGCCGTCGGCGAACGGCTGGCGCAGCTCCCCTCGCCCTACGGCGACGGGCGGGCGAGCGCCGAGATCGTCGCCGCCGTCCGCAGCCGCTACCTCACCCCCGAACCGCGCACCGGACAGCGTCCCGAGCCCGACCGCACACCGGTCGCGGCCGCGGCCACCGGGGTCGGCGGACACCGCTGAGCGGGGGCGGACAGCCGTCGCCTCCAGGACCCGCCCGCAAACTGCCAGGCACGAAGGTGGCGGGTCGGACCCGTCGACCCCGCACCCCCCGGCTGGCAGGGTCGGAAGCAGCCCGCGACCGGCGGGATCCACTGCACCCGGGGGCTCCCATGACGACGACATCCGACGGCCGGGCGGCCACCGGAGCGGGCGCGTCCGGGCGCCCGCCGCGGACCGCGGGCTGAGGCGGGCACCATGGACGACCGCTACGAGCGTCACTGCTTCGCCGACCCGCTGTTCTACGACGACCCCGCCCGCGCCGAGCACCCGGACGACCGGTTCGCCGCCGCCACCGCCCCGCTGCCGCCGGGCTGGGAGCGCCACGAGCACGGCCCCTGGATCAGCCTGCGGCCGCCGCACGCCCACCTCCCCGAGCAGGGCTGGAAGGTGCACGTCTCGGCCACCCCGGACGAGGCGGAGCAGGTCGTCGACCAGGTCCTGGCGTACTGCCTGGAGCACGGGCTGACCTGGAAGTTCCTGCGCGGCCGGGCCACCGTGCTCGCCCTGAACGGCAAGTACGCCGACCGCCGCGCCAGCGGCAAGCTGATCACGCTCTACCCGGAGGACGACACCCGGCTGGCCCAGGTGCTGGACGACCTGTCCACCCTGCTGAAGGGCGTCCCCGGCCCCTACGTCCTGAGCGACCTGCGCTACCGGGAGGGCCCGCTCTACCTGCGCTACGGCTCCTTCGTCGAACGCCACTGCACCGACGAGCGGGGCCGGCGCGTCCCGGCGATGCACGGCCCGGACGGCGCGCTGGTGCCCGACCCCCGGGGCACCGTCTTCACCGTGCCGGACTGGGCACCGGTCCCGGAACTCGTCTCCGCTCAACTCGCCGACGACGCCGCGCGCGAGGCCGAGGCCCCGGCCGACTTCCCGTTCGAGGTCGTCAAGGCGCTGCACTTCTCCAACGGCGGCGGCATCTACCTGGCCACCGACCGGCGCGACGGCCGCCGGGTGGTGCTGCGCGAGGCCCGCCCGCACGCCGGGCTCGACCACGCCGGCCGGGACGCGGTGCGGCGCCTGCTGAGCGAGCGCCGGGTGCTGGAGGCGCTGGCCGGGGTGGACTTCGTGCCCGCCCTGTACGAGTACCGACAGGTCTGGGAGCACCACTACCTGGTCGAGGAGTACATCGAGGGCGAGCGGCTGGAGGACGTCTTCACCCGCACCTGCCCGCTCACCCACCCCGACCCGGACGAGGCCGAGCTGGCCGCGTACACCGACTGGGCGCTCGACGTGCTGGACCAGGTCGGCGGCATGCTGGCGGCGCTGCACGGGCGCGGGCTGGTCTTCGGCGACCTGCACCCCAACAACGTGATGGTCCGGCCGGACGGGCGCTGCGCGCTGGTCGACTTCGAGATCGCCTTCCCCGCCGACGACTCCGCCGCTCCCCCGCTGGGCGCGCCCGGCTTCGTCTCGCCGAAGGCCCGGCGCGGAACCGCCGTGGACGCGTACGCGCTGGCCGCGCTGCGGCTCTACCTCTTCCTCCCGCTGAACATCCAGCTCGGGCTGGACTCGGGCAAGGCCGAGCTGGCCGGCCGGGAGATCTCCCGCCGCTACCCCGTGCCCGCCGGGTTCGGGGCCGGGGTGGCCGAGGCGCTGCACCGGGCGGCCGGCGGGAAGCTGCCGGCGGGCGCCACCGAACGCGCTCCAGGTACCGCCGACCGCACCGCGGGGCCGGCCCGCCCGGCCTGGCCCCGGGAGCCCGCGGCGGACACCGCGGCCTGGCGCCCGGTGCTGGACTCGCTGGCCGCGGGCATCCTGGAGATGGCCACCCCGGACCGGACGGACCGCCTCTTCCCCGGCGACGTCGAACAGTTCGGCCCGGGCCACGGCGGCCTGGGTCTGTCCTACGGCGCGGCCGGCGTCCTGTACGCGCTCCGGGCCTGCGGCCGCCCCGCCCCGCCCGAGCACACCGACTGGCTGGTGGACCGCGCGGACGCCGCGGCCGACCTGCCGCCCGGCCTGTACGACGGGCTGACCGGCATCGCCTGGACGCTGGCCCGGCTCGGGGCGACGCGGGAGGCCGACGCGCTGGTCGAGCGGCTGCTCGCCACCGAGGCCCCGGCCGATCCGGGGCTCGGCTCCGGACGGGCCGGCATCGCGCTCGGCCTGCTCGACCTGGCCGACGTGCTAGGCCGCGGGCGGCTCGCCGAACGGGCCCTGGCCCTCGGCCACGAGCTGGCCCGGGAGGAGCCCGCACCGCGGCTGCGCGGACTGCTGGACGGCTGGAGCGGGCAGGCCGCACTGTTCCTGCGGCTGTACGGGCACACCGGCGAGCGGCGCTGGCTGACGGCGGCCGAGGCGGCGCTCGGCCGCGAACTGGACGAGGCGGACGTCACCGACGGGATGCTCTTCCTGGTCGAGGACCGCCACCGCCGCAAGCTCCCGTACCTGGCCGCGGGCGGCGTGGGCACCGCCCGGCTGATCTCCGAGCTGGCCCGGCACAGCGGGGCGGACCGGCCCGACGGCGCGGGCCGGCTGCCCGGCCGGTTCGCCCAGGCGACCGCCGCCGCCGACCGCGCCTGCCTCCCCGACCTGATCGCGGCGGCCGGCCTGTTCGAGGGCCGGGCCGGACTGGTGCTGCACCTGCTGCGCGGCGGACGCCGGGCCGAGGCCGACCGCCACCTGCGGCTGCTGGAGTGGCACGTGATGAACCATCGCGGCCACCTCGCCTTCCCGGGCCGGCGCTCGATGCGCCTGTCGGCGGACCTGGCCACCGGCGCCGCCGGAGTCCTGGTCGCGCTGCACGAGGCCGTCCTCGGCCCGGTGCCGCTGCCCGGCATCACCGACTTCCCCGGACCTGAGGCTTCGAGGTCCTGAGGCTTCGTAGCCCTGAGGCTTCGAGCTCCTGAGGCTTCGTAGCCCTGAGGTCCGGGGGACCACCACGGCCACCACCCGGTGGCCGGTACCAGCACAGGAAGGAACCGCCATGACCCAGATCCTCGCCCTCCAGGCCCTCGAAGCCGCCCAGGACGACGCGGCCGTCCCGTTCAGCCACTGGAGCACCGACCTGCACCTGCCGTTCGGCGCCCCGGTGGAGGCGGCGGAGTAACCCTCCGACCGACGACACGGCTGCCCACCGGAACCACCCGGAGGGCAGCCGTCCGCCGTCACCACCGGACGAGGGCGGGCCTCAGCAGGGTTCGGTGGCGTCGGCCGGGACGGTGAGCCCGGCCCGCTCTGCCAACGCCCCGGCCTGGAACCGGCTCTGCGCGCCCAGCCGCGCCAGCAGCCCGGCGATGTGGCGCCGGCAGGTCCGGGTCGACAGTCCCAGCCGCCGGGCGATCGTGTCGTCCTTCTCCCCGGCGGCGAGCAGCACCGCGATCACGTCCTCGACCTCGCGGGACACCGTACGGGCGGCCCGCGGCGCGGTGTCGTACGGGACCGCCTGGCTCCACTCGTGCTCGAAGAGCCCGACGAAGTACGCCACCAGGGACGGCTCCCGGACCAACAGCGCCCCTCCGGTGGCGAGCCGGGCCGGCACGAAGGCCGTGGTCCGGTCCACCACGACCAGCCGGGCCGGCACCTCGGCGCGGGTCCGGACCTCCGCCCCCGCCGCGATGACCAGCTCCGCGTAGGAACGGGTGGGCGGGTCGAACCGGGCCGGGTGCTGGTACAGGCTCCGCAGCCGGACGCCCCGGTCCAGCGCGGCCAGGTCCCGGGGCAGCGCCTCCGTCAGGGCCGCCTGCGGGTGCCCGCCGCCCGGCTGGACGGTCAGCACCTCCTCCTTGGCGGCGCCCACCACGGAACCGAGCGCCGAACCGGCCGCGTGGACGTCCTCCAGCAGGCGGACCGAGCCGTCCACGCCACCGCCCTGCGCCCGGTACACCGGCTCCAGCGAGGCCACCTCGGCGCGCAGCCCGGCCAGCGCCGCCTGACGGCGGCCCAGCTCGGCCTCGGCGATGCGCAGCCGCGCCTCCTCCCGTCCGGTCAGCCGGGCGACAGCCGCCTCCGGGCCGACCGCCGCGAAGCAGCCCGGCCCGGCTCCCGGGCGCCGCACCAGCAGGCACAGTGCCGCCAGCCGGTCGACGGCCGCCCGGCAGCGCGCCTCGCCGAGCCCGAGGTCGGCGGAGATGCGGGCCAGGTCGGCGGGCTCGACCCGCCGGTGCCGCACCGCCCACTCGTAGACCAGCCGCGTCTCGCGATCGAGCAGGGCCTCCCGCCCCGACGACCGGACCGTATCCGTTTTCACCGGATTCATCCACCCCTCCTCAGTCGGCCAACATCTTCCTGGCCCCCTCACCCCCTGGCGGCCGCCACGAGCGGTGACGACGATCGAACAAGCGCTTCCGGGGCCGGTCGGCCGCCGGACGCGACCGTCGACCGTCGGCCGCCACCAGCTGTCAAGAGGGCTGTCATGAGAGAACGTGGAAGCGTCCACGTCGCGTTCACCCCACGCGCACCAGGAGCCCCACCGGGCTCCGTCCCGACCCCCACCGCCCCCACCGCCCCCACCGACGGGCCGGGCGGCGACACCGTCGCCTTCTACGCCTGGGCCGTCCGCCGGGAACGGCCCGCGCCGCTCCGGACCGCTCCCGGGCCGACCGCCCGTCCGCGGTGGGCCGGGCAGTCCTGGACGGCCGCGCAGGCGGTCCACGGGCGGCCGGAGGCCGGCGCCCCCGTCGAACGGCCGGAGGTGCCGCCGGGCCCCGGCGCGGTGCCCGCCGTCGTCGGCGACCGGCTGCTGCGGGCCCGCCGGGAGGTCGTCCTCTGCTGCCCCGGCGGCGACCCGACGGCGGCGGCGCTGGCCGACCTGGTCCTGGCCGAACTGCCGCGCACCGACCCGGCGTTGCGGGTCCGGATCGTCCACCAGCACCCCGCGCGCTTCCACCTGCCCACCCAGCGCCAGGCCCGGGCCGCGGAACGGGCCGGCGCCGAGGTGCGGACCACCGGGGAGAGCTGCGGCCCGCTGCTGGTCGTCGACCGGGAGAGCGCCTTCCTCCCGGAACGGGGACGGCCCGACGGGCTCGTCCTGGTGGACCAGCCGTCGGTGGTCGCCCACCTGGCCGACTCCTTCGAGACGCTCTGGCACCAGGGCGAGGCCTTCCGCAGCGGCCCGGCCGCCGCCCGCGCCGTCTCGGACGAGCTCCGGACGACGATCCTGCGGCTGCTCGCCGACGGCCTGAAGGACGAGGTCATCGCCCGCCGGCTCGGGCTCTCGCTGCGCAACTGCCGACGGCACATCGCCGGCCTCTACAGCTCGCTGGGCGCGGACAGCCGCTTCCAGGCGGGCGTCCTGGCGGAGCGCCACGGCCTCACCGGGACGGCGGCGGCCACCGCCGTCGCCACCGGAGGCCGCTGACGGCCGGCCCGGGTGCGACGGCGACACGCCCGGCGACACACCGCCGTCACGTTCACCCCGGATACTCGGACGGGCCCACCGCCCGCACCCCGTACGACGGAGGACCCGCCTGTGACCGCCGGCCCCGACCGCCCCACGTTCCTGCTGGTCCACGGCGCCTGGCACGGCGCCTGGTGTTGGGACCCCCTGCGCGCCGCCCTCGCCGCCGACGGCTGGCGCTCCCACGCCGTGGACCTGCCCAGCTCCGCCGCCCACCCCGAGGGCACCCGGTCGGCGGGCCTGCTGGACGACGCCGCCGTGATCCGCGACCACCTGCGGCGGATCGACGGCCCGGTGGTGACGGTCGCCCACTCCTACGGTGGCGCCCCCGCCACCGAGGCCGTCGCGGGCGCCGCCAACGTGGTGCGGGCGGTGTACGTCTCCGCCTTCCAACTGGACGTGGGCGAAAGCGTGTTCTCCTTCCTGGGGACTCCCCCGCCGGAGGACGACACGGGCCACACCCCGCCGAACGTCCACGCCCGCCGGGTGTACTACGCCGACGTGCCCGCCGCCGACGCCGACCGCGCCGCGGCCCGGCTGAGCCCGCAGAGCGTCCGGTCCTTCACCGAGCCGGTGACCACGGCGGGCTGGCGCACGGTGCCCTCCAGCTACGTCGTCTGCGACCAGGACCAGGCCCTCGAACCGCCCCGGCAGCACCGGCTCGCCGCCCGCGCCGACACCGTCCACCGGCTGCCCAGCAGCCACTCCCCGTTCCTGTCCATGCCCGGGGAGCTCGCCGCCCTGCTGGCGCGGATCGCCGGCTCCGCCCAGCCCTCCGCCTGACGTCAACCTCCCTGGTGGCGAGGGGCGTTGGCGGACACGCCAGGGTGGTCCGGCCTGCGCTGGACCACCCTGTCCCACGGCCCTCGCCGCGCCGGTCAGCCCGCCTCGCCACGCGGCTCCAGCCGGGTGCCCGTACGGAGGGTGATCGACATCAGGTCGCTGGGGGCGTCGAGTTCCAGCCGGTGCCAGCGGCCCCGGGGCACGATCGCGGCGGTACCCGCCGTCAGCCGCACCATCGACTCGGCCTCACCGGGCTCGACCGGGCGGAGGAAGAGCCGGACGCCGCCGGCCAGGCAGCAGACCGCCTCCTCGGCCTCGGGGTGCATCTCCCAGTGGTCGGCGTGGACCTCGGCGTCGCTCTCCACGTGGAAGGTCGCGATCTGCCAGGCCCCGGCGTCGCCGCCGGTCATCCGCCGCCCGGTGGCCCGGACGTCGCCGTCGGGGTGGATGTGCAGGGCCGAGGCGAACAGGTCCACGGCCGTGATCGGAGTGGTGGTCATGAGCGGGTTCCTTCCAGTCGGTTCTCCACGCGGTTCCGCGCGGAGCTCTCTGCGGAGCTTTCTGCGGGGCTCTCCGCTACGGGGCTCTCCGCGACGGGGCCGAGCGGGTCGGGGAGGCCCGGTGCCTCCGGCCGCCGCCGGGGCAGCACGGCGACCGCCACCAGCGCGGCGAGGACGAAGAGCCCGGCGGTGACGGCCAGTCCGGTGGCGTAGCCGTCGTTGAGGGCGGCCGGGTCGGTGGCGCCGCCGGTGCGGTGGGCGGCGACGGTGGCCAGGGCCGCCAGGCCGACGCAGCCGCCGAGCTGGCGCGAGCTGTTGAGCAAGCCGGAGGCCATCCCGGCCTCGCGGGCGGCCACGCCGGTGGTCCCGGCGGCGGCGACCGGGGCCAGGACCAGTCCGGTGCCGACGCTGGTGACCAGCGACGGGCCGAGGACGTCGGTGAGGAAGGCGCCGTCCGGGCTGATCAGAGCGAACCAGGCCAGGCCCGCGGCGGCCAGCACGGCCCCGGGCACCAAGGCGGCCCGCGGAGTGCGGCGCGCGACGACGCGCGTGGCGAGCACGGTGCCCGCGACCAGTCCCGCCGAGAAGGGCAGGAAGGCGAGGCCGGTGGCGGCGGCGCCCAGCCCCAGGACCTGCTGGAGGTAGAGGGAGACGAAGTAGAAGGCGGTGAACTGCCCGGCGGCGGCCAGGAACACCAGCACGTTGGCACCGGCCACCCAGCGGCTGCGCAGCAGGCCTGGGCGGAGCAGCGGCGCGGCGGTCCTGGCCTCGGTGACGGCGAAGGCGACCAGCAGGGCGAGCGCCGCGGCGAGCGTCCCCAGGGTGACCGGGGAGCCCCAGCCCCGGACGTCGGTGCGGACCACGCCGAACACCAGCAGTCCGATCCCGGCGGTCGCGAGGACGGCGCCGAGCACGTCCGGCCGCTCCCGCCTCACGGACCGTACGGCCCGCTCGGACCGCTCGGACCGCTCGGACCGCGCCTCGGCGGGGCCGTCGGCGGGCAGCAGTGCGAGCGCCGCCGCCACGACGGGCAGGTTGACCAGCATGACCCAGCGCCAGCTCGCGTACTCGGTCAGCAGCCCGCCCGCCAGCACCCCCAGCGCGCCGCCGGCGGCGTTCGTCGCGCTCCACACGCCGAGCGCGCGCACCCGCCCGGGCCCTTCGGTGAACGTGGTGGTGAGCATCGCGAGCGCGGCCGGGGCCGCCGCCGCGGCGCCCACGCCCTGACCGGCGCGGGCGGCGACCAGCTGCCAGGGCTCCTGGGCCAGCCCGCCCCCGAGCGAGCAGAGGCCGAAGACGGCCAGGCCGAGCAGGAGCAGCCGGCGCCGTCCGTACAGGTCGCCGGCGCGGCCGCCGAGCAGCAGGAGTCCGCCGAAGGTGAGCGCGTAGACGTGCACGACCCAGGAGAGGTCGAGCGGGGCGAATCCCAGGTCGGTCCGGATCGCGGGCAGGGCGACGTTGACCACCGACATGTCCAGGGCGAAGACGAACTGGGCGACGGCCACCGCCGCCAGCACCCGGCCGGGGCGCCCCCGTGAGTTTCTGTACATGTATAGAAAGTAACCCCGGCCGATCCCCACTGTCGAGTCCGGGGTGATGATGGGGGCATGCAGCAGCCCTCCACCCCGCCGCCCGCCACCCCCCAGCCGGCCGCGACACGGCCCGCCGCAGCACCATCCGCCGCAGCACCATCCGCCGCAGCGCCGCCCGCCGCGCGGCGCAAGGCCACCGGTCGGCCTCCCCGCATCTCCCGGGAGGAGGTCGTCACGGCGGCACGCCGGATCGTGGACGAGGAGGGCGTCGAGCGGCTGACCATGCGCCGCCTGGCCGCCGAGGTCGGCAGCACGCCGATGGCGCTCTACCACCACGTCCGCGACAAGGAGGAGCTGCTCGTCCTGCTGCTGGACGACTACGCCGCGCGGACGCTGCGACCGACCGCGCTGCCGGCCGAGCCGCGCGCACGGGTCGTCGCCGCGGCGGCCGCCATCCACGAGGCGCTCGCCGCCTGCCCGTGGATCGTAGAGGTGCTGGCCGGGGACAGCCTGATGTCCGCCCACTCGCTGTGGTTCGTCGAGCAGATCGTCGACGGCCTGGTGGCCTGCGGCCTCTCGCCGGAACGGGCCGTCCAGGGCTACCGCGCCATCTGGTACTACACGGCCGGCGAGATCGTGGTCCGCACGTCGTCGGCGCGCCGGCGACCCGCCGACGACCGTCCGACCCACCGCCAGCAGGTCTTCGCCGACCTCGACCCGGAGCGCCTCCCCCGCCTGGCCGGGCTCGCCGACCGCTGGGCGCCGCTCACCGCCCAGGACACCTACCGCGACGGCCTCGACGCGCTGGTGGACGGGCTGCTCGCGGCCCGCTGAGCGGCCGCGCCGACGCCCGCGCCCTGGCTACGCCCCGGCCGGGGGCCGGCGACTTCCCGACCAGGGGCCCGCTACTTCCCGACCAGGGGTCGGCTACTTCCCGACCAGGACCCGGCCCAGGATGCCGCTGAGCGCGCGGGGCGCCAGCCGCCGAGCCGTCCACATCGCGTGGGTGCCGCGCCCGGGGAAGGCCCACATCCGACCCCGCGCCAGGGCCCGGTCCATCGAGTCCAGCACCTTCTCCGGGCTCAACCCCCGCCGCGGGCCGAGCAGTTCAGGACTCTCGACCCGGATGCGCGACAGCATCGGGGTCTCCACCGCGGGCGGGCAGACGCACAGCACCCGGATGCCGTCGCCACGGTGTTCGGCCGCGACGATCTCGCCGAGGAAGTGGACCGCGGCCTTGGCGGCGCCGTAGCCGCCGCCCAGCGGGACGGGCACCCAGCCGCCGATGGAGCCGAAGAGCACGACCTGGCCCCCGCCCCGCGCCGCCATCGCCGGCACCACGGCCCGGACCAGGTGGAGCGTGCCGCCGTACACGATGGTCATCAGGCGCAGGGTGTCCGCCGGGTCCTGGTCCAGCAGCCGGCCCATCACGCCGATGCCCGCGCAGTGCACCAGCCGCCGGGGCGGGCCCAGCTCGCGGCCGACGTCACGGACCACGGCCGTGACCGCCGCGTAGTCCGTGACGTCGCAGACGTACGGGCGCACCCCGGGGGCCCGCTCCACCAACGCGTCCAGGCCCGCCGCGTCGACGTCGACCGCCGCGACCGCCCAACCCGCCCGGGCCAGCCGCAGCGCCGCCGCACGGCCGATCCCGCTGGCGGCACCGGTGACGATCGCCACCTCTCCCGGCACGGACGTCATCTGTCACACTCCCACGGCTGCGAGAAGTACCGGACACACCCCCGGCGCCGGAGGCCGGGCCTCCCCCACCTCCCGCGCCGACCGGTGCCTACCCAACCGGCGACCCGCCAACTCCCCTACCCCGAAGGAACATTGCTCTCAGCCGTTGCCGAAGAAGCCGAGCGCCCCCGCCGCGCAGACCCCGCCGGCCCCCATGAACACCGGGGTCAGCACCTTGATCTCCACCCAGCTGCCGGCCCGGAACCGCATGCCCTTCGGCGGCCCGATCGGGTACCAGCGCCGGCGCCCGATCGGGATCGGCCACAGCACCGGGCAGCCCGACACGGTCAGCGCGTCGCCCAGGCAGTGCACCAGCGCGCCGAGCGCGATCGGCAGCCCGATCCAGAGGTACTGCTGCCCGGGCTCCTCGAACAGCCACTGCGAGCCGTTGCCGGGCTTGTCGAGGACCTCCGCGAGCATCCACGCGCTGGTCGCCCCCAGCAGCCACACCAGGACGTCGCTGGAGACCCGGGCGTGCCGCCACAGCAGCCCCTCGATCGCCAGCACCATGTGCACGAACAGCACCACCAGCACGCCCCAGCGGCCGCCGTACACGGCCACCGCCGCCGCGCCCGCCCCGCACAGCACCGCCCAGAGCCAGGTGTGCGTCAGCGTCCGGTGGCCGCCCGAGCGCCGCGGGTCGCCCTTGCCGCGGGTGGCCTTGTACACCGCGTACGACAGGTTGTCGATCACCTCGCAGAGCGCCCGGGACACCGGCCCGAACGCCCTGGATATCGTCGCCGCCTTGTGGTCCAGGTCGGGCGCCAGGGCCGCGCCCGCGCAGATCAGAGCCCCCGCGAGCAGGACCGGCCAGGGCATCGGCTCCCCCATCCCGGCCGCCGCCGCACCCACCCCCAGCCAAGCGGCCGCACCCGACAGCGAATGCGCCGGTCCCATCATGTCCGTACACCACCGATCCTCATCAGTTCCGTCCCCACTGTGAGGACCTGAGTTCACGGCAGCCTATCCGTCCAAGATCACCGGGCCCGCGCCCGTCCCGTCCGCCCCTCCCCCGCCCCGCCCTTCCCGTCCCGGCGCAAGCCCCCCCAGCCCGCGCCGGTCAGGCCAGGGCCTTCTCCAGCGCGGCGAGGTAACTGCGCATCAGGTGGTCGCGGATGCCCTCGCCGTCCGGGGAGAACGCCGCGGCGCCCAGGCCCTTGGCCCGGTCGGTCAGCGCGGAGACCAGCCCGACCTTCTCCTGGACGCGTCCCGCGGAGTCGATGTGGCGCAGCGCCTCGACATGGGTGAAGGCGGGCTCCGGGGGCAGCTCGGGGACGATGTCGTTGCCGTGCACGAAGCGGTAGGTGCGCCCGCGCAGGCCCTTGTCGTACGCGGCGGCGAGCAGCCGGTCGCAGGTCCGGGGCTGGCCGAAGGTGTAGACGCCGTCGGCCGCCAGGCTCGGCCCCTCCAGGTCGAGCCGGGCGGCGACGAGCATGGCGAGGGCGCCGCCGAGGCTGTGGCCGGTGAACCACACGGTCTGGTCATCGGTCCGCAGCTCGGAGAGGGCCTTGGCGACGTCGGGGAAGACGGATTCGAGGGCCTCGGCGAAGCCGTAGTGGACGTAGCCCGTCCGGGCGGGGCCCGGCCAGGGCGGGGTGGTGGAGTCGGTGAGCCAGTCGCGGATCTGCGCGGGCTCGGTGCCGCGGAACGCGGTGACGATCATGTGGTCGCCGGCCATGGTGTAGGCCTGGGTGTCCTGCAGCGGGAACGGCGGGGTGAAGCGCGTCCGGTGGTGGCGCACTGTGTCGAAGCCCCAGGCCCGGGCCTGCTCCTCGATCGCGGCCTCGTCCTGGTAGGCGAGCTCAGCGGCCTTGGCCAGCCAGTACGCGTGCGGAAGGCTGTAGCCGGTGGCGTGCTGGTCGAATTCGGTGGGGACGGCCATGGGGGGCGACTCCTGTCGGGTCGACGGAAGGGACGGCGGGCCTGCCCCAGGGCCCGGCCGACGCCCTCCACCGGGCGCGCACCGTAACGCCCTGGCGACCAAGAGTGACGCTACCCCGCACCCGGTTCGCGGGCGACCGGGCACACCACCGCCCCCACCGCGCGCCGCGCCTCCCCCGCCGGCACCGCGACGTCGCGCAAGAGCTTCAGATCACCATTTGATGTCGCAATAGAATGAACTCACTCAACATGCCTTTCCCGTAGAATCAGCCGTCGCCGAGGTGAACCACTCACGGGAAGCCCACGCCGACTCGCTTCCCGCGCATTCGCGGGGTCGCCCGACTACTGACGCTTGAACGCTGCAGGTTGGACCACTTCTCCCCGCCACCGGCGGGGGTAGCCGGATGCCCCGGGGGACCCGGGACATCCGCACCCGTCCTGCGGGACCGCCGCAGCAGGCGATCAACGCGCCTGCGACACTCCAGGCTGGGCGGTTTGTGTTGCGGAAGTCGTCGGCGACGAGTTGGCTGTACCGGCCGAGGCACCTGGACTACCCGTCGATGACAGGGCGATCAGCACCAGGATCCCCAGCATCGCCACCAGGGCACCCCCACCACCTCCCACCACCGCTGCTGCGGATGGCGCCGCCACACCCCCACCAGGTCGGGCATGCGACGACTCACCCCGGATCCGTCGGCTGTGGGGCCGCACAAACGTCCCGTCGGCCCGGTAGTGGCCGCGAACCGGAACTGTCTTGACCATTTGGCCCCCAGGAAGGTCGTGTGGACGCTCTCCGCTCATGGGCCATGACAACAGGGGCCACTGACAATCAGTCAGCTTCCGTGCCTCGCCCGTCAGGGTGGCGAGTGCCGACCACGACGGTGACCAGCCCCGCGAGCGCCATGCCCGCGGCGGTGAGGAAGGCGTACCGGTAGCCGGCCGGGAGATCGTCGCCGGCCGTGGTGGCGACGGTGGAGAGGACGGCGAGGCCGAGGCCGCCGCCGATCTGCAGGGCGGTGTTGAACATGGCCCCAGCCAGGGCCTGTTCGTCGGTTCCGGCACCGGAGAGTGCGGTGACGTTCGCCGACACGAAGGTCTGCGAGAGGCCGACGATGAGGAGGAGCAGGAGCGGGAGGACGACGGTCCAGTAGCCCGCCCCCGGGCCCACCAGGGAGAACAGCGCCAGGCCGGTCGTGTAGCAGGTCAGGCCGAACACCATGAGCCGGCGCGCGCCGACCCGTGGGACCAGCCGCCCGGCGACCAGCGGCAGGAGCGTTCCGCCGACGGCCAGCGGGAGGAAGGCCACGCCCGTGCCGAGCGGGCTGTAGCCGAGGACATTCTGCAGCAGCAGGGCGGCGAAGTAGTTCACCCCGACCCATCCCGCGTACATGAGCACGGCCACCGTCAGGGCCACGGCCAGGTTGGGCCGCTTCCAGGCCGCCGGCGGGACCAGGGGCTCGGCCGCGCGCCGCTGCCAGAGCGCGAAACCGCCGGTGCCGCCCACCGCCACGACGGCGCTCGCCCAGCCGGTGCCGTCCGTCGCGTCCCCGCCGAGCCGCGTCAGGGCGAAGGAGAGCCCCAGCAGTCCGACGGTGACCAGGGCCGCGCCGGGCAGGTCGAGGCCTCCACGAGCGCGGTCCGCCGGGTCGTCGGCCGGAATGAGGAGCAGCACCCCGGCGACGAGCGCGGCCACGACCAGGACGTTCAGGGCGAACATCGCCCGCCACCCGATCGACCCCACGAGCGCGCCCCCGACGACCAGCCCGAAGGCGAGGCCTACGCCGCCCATGGCCCCGAACGCTCCCAGCGCCCGCGATCGTCCCGGCTCCTCGCGCCACAGCGCCCCGACCAGCCCGAGCGCGGCCGACACCGTCACCGCCGCACCGGCGCCCTGGACCGCACGGGCGGCCACGACCAGCGGCAACGGGTCGGCCGCCCACACCACGGCGGAGGCGAGGGCGAACACCGTCATACCGCAGAGCAGGGCACGCCGCCGCCCCCACAGGTCGGCGGCCCGGCCGGCCACCAGCAGGAACCCGGCGAACACCAGGGAGTAGGCCGACACCACCCAGGAGAGCCGCTCCGGTGACGCGCCCCAGTCCCGCGCCATCTCCGGCAGCGCCATGTTGACCGACGAGAGATTCATGATGTCGAGGGCCTGGGCGGTGCACAGGATGGCCAGCACAGCACCGGAGTTCCGCGCCCGTGCCGTCCGGCGGAGCTGGTGGGCAGGGGATGTCCCGGATCGGATTGTCGTCATGCGCCAAGTCTCCGGAGCAGGAAACCGGCCCGGAAGTATGCACAATAAAGTGCCATACTCTCCTGATGGATAGTGTCACTCCGGGCCGGGCCGTCGATGGCGCCGCACCGATGCAGCTGGAGCAGGGCTGCACAACACGCCGGGTCTTCGACCTGATCGCGGACAAGTGGATGCTCTCCATCCTCTGCGTCCTGTCCGAAGGAACCGCCCGCTACAACGCCCTGCAGCGATCGGTGGTCGGGATCACCCCCAAGGTCCTTACCCAGCACCTCCGTTCACTTGAGAGCAACGGTCTGCTGACCCGCACCGTCTTCCCGGTCATCCCGCCGCACGTCGAGTACGAGCTCACCGACCTCGGACGGTCCCTCAGGCAGGCGCTCCAGCCGCTCCTGACGTGGGGCGAGTCCCACCTCGACGAGGTCGACCAGGCCCGGAGCGCCCACCAGCAGTGACGCCCTCCCGTCCGGACCCCGTCAGCCCGCGGGCCGGGCGGCCCCGGCCAGGGTGGTGTCCAGCCAGTCGAAGGCCGTCTGGTGGAAGCGGAACATGGCGCCCATGTGGCAGTGCTCGCCCGCGCCCTCGGCCTCGGGCAGGGTGACGAGCGTGTGCGGGCAGGTCAGCGCGGCCTGGACCTCCTGGGGCTGGCCGCGGAAGAACTGGTCGTTCTCGGCGTCCAGGACGAGGGTGGGGCAGTCGATCAACTGGGCGACGCCGTCGAGGGTGTAGTCGGCGGTACGGCGGATGTAGTCCGCCACCGACGCGGCGCCGAACGTCCACACCCCGTTGCGCAGCGCCCAGCGCACCTGGGTGCTCGCCCGCATGAGCAGGGCCATGACGGGCTCCACCAGGTCGTCCCGGCCGGCCTCGATCCACTCGCGCAGGAACGGCGGCAGGACCCGGTCGTGGGCCTCCCGGTAGCTGTAGAGGCCGTCGTCCAACACCAGGGCGGCCAGGCGGTGTTCGTGGGCGGCGGCGCGGGCGGCCAGGTAGCCGCCGAGGCTGTACCCGAACAGCACCAGCCCGTCGGCGGCGATCTCGGGGCGGGTCAGCGCGTAGTCGACCACCGGGGTCACCACGGCCTCCCAGTCCGGCCGGAAGACCAGCCGCTGCTCGCGCAGCACCGCGCCCTGGCCCGGCCCGTCGTAGGCGAGGACGTTGTAGCCGCGGCGCAGCGCGGCCGCGGCGACGGCGAAGTAGGCCTCCTCCAGCGTCGAGTCGAAGCCGCTGGTGAACAGGACGGTGGGGCGCGGGGCGCCGGAGTCGTCGACGAGGAACAGGTAGCCGGGCAGGCCGGTGCCCTCGTAGGGGATGGTCACGGCCTCGACGGGGGTGTCCATCAGGGCCGCCGCGGCGGCGAAGGTCTCCCGGGAGAGCGCGGACAGGCTCTTGGCCTCGGGGTCGTTCGCGGGGTCGTCGCGGCGGTAGAACTCGGCGGTGCGGTAGTAGTTCGACGCGCGCAGCAGGGCCTCGCGGGCGCTGACCCGGTGCCCGGCCGCCAGGGCGCGGCTGCCGATGCCGTGGACGCGCTCCGCGGTGGCCTTCCACTCGCGCAGCCAGGCCTCCTCGTCGCCCTCGCCGATGTTCCGGGCGGTGGCCACGACCTCGCCGAGGTCGGCGCCGCCGTAGTCGGCGAATCCGGCCGCCCGGAGCGTCTCGAAGGAGAAGGACTCGTCCTCGAAGAGGAATCGCATGGTGCACTCCCGAGCTCTTGGCGAGACGGAACCGTCCCGTCTCGCCTACGACGCTAGCCCTCCTCCAGTCGAGACGCAAGCGTTCCGCCTGATGTAGGTTCGGGGCATGTCCAGCACACCCGCACCCCAGCCGGCCCGCGCGACCACCGACACCTCCGCGACCTCCGACACCTCCGCGCCCCCCGTGCGCCGGACGCCCGGCGGGCCGGTGCTCCAGGACTCCGTGACCGAGGCGATCGCGGCCGCCTTCTTCGAGGAGCTGGCGGCGGTCGGCTACGCACGGCTCTCCCTGGAGACGGTCGCCAAGCGGGCCGGGGCGGGCAAGGCCGCCATCTACCGCCGCTGGCCGTCCAAGCTCGACATGACCGTCGCCCTGATCCGCGCCGTGGCCGTGGACGCCTCCGAGACCAAGGACACCGGCACCCTGCGCGGCGACGTCCTCGCCTTCCTCACCGAGACCGCGGGCGCGCTGCGCCACCCACTCCCAGCGAAGATCATCCCCGACCTGCTCGCCGAAGCCGGCCGCAACCCCGAGCTCGCACAGGTACTGCTGACCACCGTCCGCGACCCCCGCCGCAGCAAGGCCGCCGACCTGCTGGAGCGAGCGATCCACCGCGGCGAGCTCCCCGCCGACCTCGATCGCGAACTCGCCCTCGACCTCCTCGCCGGCCCGCTGTACTGGCGCCTCGCCGTCGTCCACACGGCAACCGCCCCCGACTACCTCGACCGCCTCACCGACAAACTCCTCGCCGCCTTCGCCGCCTGACGGCCGAGCCACCGTCGAGGCGACCGCACACCAACCTCGCACCGGCCCGCCCCGACCCCCGAACCATCAGCGGCCATGGCCTCCCCGCCCCCACGACGCACCACAGCCGCCGTCAGCCCGCCCCCACCCACCGCGCGATCCGTTCCCGCACCGCGACCGCCCGCGCGTCCTCGTACCCGTCCAGCAGTCCGAGCGCCACCTCCCGGTGCCGCCGGGCAGCCTCCGGCTCCTCGGTGGACACCGTCGCCGCGAGGGCGTCGAGAGCCAGTGCCTCGTGCCAGCGGTCGCCGAGTTCGTGGTGGGCACTGGCGGCCCGACGGAGGAAGGCGGCGGCTTCGACGTGACGGTCGAGGTCGCGGTAGGCCTCGCCCGCGCCGTGCCAGGCGAGGGCTTCGCGGCTGCGGTCGCCGAGGCGGCGGTGGAGGACAGCGACGCGCTGATAGGAGTCGAGGGCGTCAGCGGGTTGGCCGTCGGCCCGCTGGGCGTCGCCGAGGGTGAGGAGCCAGAAGCCTTCCAGGCGGTGGTCGCGGAGGTTCAGAGCGATGTCTAGTGCCGCGTACGCCGAGGCGAGTGCGCCGGCCGGGTCGCCGTCCTCACGTCGGATGTCGCTCAGCAGGCGCAGGGCGTTTCCCTCGCCACGCCGGTTCTCCAGCGCGCGGTGGGCGGTCAGCGCCCGGCCGACGGCGGCCGCGGCCTCGGGGAGGCGTCCGGCGCGGTAGTGGGTGCTGGCCAGGTTGGAGAGCGTGGTGGCCTCCCAGTGGGCCTCGCTCAACTGCCGGAAGGCGGCGAGTGCCTCCTCGAAGTACTGTGCGGCGTCGTCCAGTTGCCGGCTGTGCAGGTGGACGAGTCCCAGCAGGTTGAGCGAGTGCGCCTCGTTGAGCCCGTCGCCGAGTTCGCGCCAGAGCGCCAGGGCTCTGCGGTGGCACTCCAGGCTGTCGTCAAGGGAGTTGACCCGGGTGTGCCCCATGCCGAGGTCGGTGAGCAGCAGGGCGCGGGCGGCGGTGTCGTCTAGGCGTTCGGCGGCCGCCAGTCCGAGCCGACCTGCCGGGAGCCAGTCCGCGCCGGGGGCGGAGGGGGCCTGGGCGTTCCAGAGGACGGCGGCCAGCTGCCAGGTCCGCCGGTCCTCGCCCACGGCGGAGGCGGTGTGGACGGCCTGGAGGAAATTGACGCGTTCGCGTTCGGCCCAGTCCACGGCGGCGTTGTAGTCGGCGAAGGCCGCCGGTTGGACTCCGCCGGACGCCGGGTCGAGCGATAGCCGGGCCTCGGCCGGCCGCAGCCACTGCTGGGCGGCGTCAGCGGTGTGCAGGTACCAGTCGAGCACCCGGTGCAGTGCGGACTTCCGCTCTACGGGAGTTTCCTCGTGCTGGGCCTGGTCGGTGGCGTAGGCGCGCAGGAGGTCGTGGAACTGGTAGCGGTCGGGTGCGCTCTGCTCGACGAGGTGGGCGCCGACGAGGGAGTCGAGGAGTTGCCGGGTCCGGCCGGGGGTGAGGTGGGCGAGGGCGGCCGCGGCGTGGAGCCCGAAGTCGGGGCCGGGGTGGAGGCCGAGGAGCCGGAACATGCGGGCGACCTGGTCGGGCAGGGCCCGGTAGGACCAGGCGAAGACCGTACGGACGGCGTCGGCGTCCTCGTCCTCGCCCACACTGAGGGCGTCCCAGAGCGCGGATTCGTCGCGGAGGTCGCTGATCAGGTCATCCAGGCCCATGTGCGGCAGGCTGGCGGCACGTTCGGCCGCGATGCGCAGGGCGAGCGGCAGTTGGGCGCAGAGGCGGGCCAGTTCGGTGAGCTTCGCCGGGTCGTCCTCGGACCGGTGCCCGGCCGTGACGGCCCGCAGCAGGGCGACGGCCTCGGCCTCGGGCAGGGTCCGCAGGGTGAGCCGACGGGCGCCGTCGCGTACGGCGAGACCGGACAGTCGGCTGCGGCTGGTGACCAGGACGAGGCTTCCGGCACTGCCGGGCAGCAGCGGCCGGACCTGGTGCGCGCTGGCGGCGTTGTCGAGGACCACCAGGACGCGGCGCTCGGCGAGGAGGGAGCGGTAGAGGGCGGCGGCCGCGTCGGGGTCGGGTGGGACGGACTGGGCGCCGACGCCGAGGGAGGCCAGGAAGCGGTGGAGCGCCTCCTGGGCGGTGACGGGCCGGCCCGGATCGTAACCGCGGAGGTTGGCGTACAACTGGCCGTCGGGGAAGCGGTGTCGGGCCTGGTGGGCCCAGTGCAGGGCGAGCGAGGTCTTCCCGGCGCCGGCGGTTCCGGCGATGACGACGACGGCAGCGGCGGCGTCGGGGTTCGGGCCATCGCCGGCCAGGGCGTCGTTGAGCTGTTGGAGTTCGTCCGTACGGTTGACGAAGCCGCGTACGTCGGCGGGTAGTTGGCGCGGAGTCGGGGTGGTGTTCGGTCGGTCGGGTCCACCGTGGAAGTGGATGCCTCCGCTGACATCCCTGGCCTGGACCACGTCCTGGGCGGAGGACCCGGACACGGTGGAGCGCGTGCTTCCGGGGTCGCCGGTGGACCCGGTCTGCTCGTCTGCCACTGCGCTCCGTTTCCTAAGCGGGCGGGAGGAGGTGCGCGACTTCACGCTCGACGTACGCCAGGACGTCTTCGCCCACCCGGTGGAGATCCTCGATGTAGCCCTCCCACCGGAGGACGAGATCGGGATCGGTGTACCTGATCGCACCGGCCGGAATTCCCGCCTCCGAATACCGCACCTGATAGAGCGTACGGCCGCCGAGAACGACGATTTCCGGCAACTGTCCGAATTCCTCGGAATCGGCCAGTTCCACGGCGTCGACGATACGGACGCGCTCCCCGCATTCGGCTCTGATCCGCAGCGAGTGCAGCTGCCAGCGCAGATAGTCCGTCCACGGCCGCTCGACCACCCGCACCCGGTGGAAGAAGGACCGCCGCGCCGCGTCCTCCCGCCCGATCGCGAGCAGCGCCGGGCGCCGGTCCTCCAGGAGCCGCAGCGCCTCGCCCCAGTCGCCCCGCCGGGCGGCGTCCCAGCTCGGACTGCCCTGCTCCTCGAAGTACTGGCGACGCTCCAACTTCCACGAGTCCCGGCCTCGGATCAGCGCGTCCCGCTCACGGAAGTCACGCTTGTAGTCGTCCCGGGCGAGGAGCTCGCCCCACTCGGGCCGCAGCTCGGGGGCGTTTCGATCAGGCATCCGGGATGTCCGCCTTCGCCGCGCTCAACATGAGGCCGGGGATGACGACGAGCCGCTCACCCGGGCCCAGGACGACGCCTTCGGGAAGCCGCCCGCGGTAGTTCTCCGTGAGATCGCGACCGATGACGGCGACATCGCCGTTCGAGAGCTGCCAGATGTCCGGGCATTCGTCCTTTCCGTCGGACGAACCCAGCTCTTCGGCGGACTTTCCGAGACGCTTCCGCAACGAAGCGGAAGGATCGGCTTCCCATCGGCGAGCCATACCTGCCCTCATTGGATTGCCCTCGGCGCGGAACCACGATTGCTTCATCTTATACCTGATGGAGAGCCAGGAGAATATTCAGTACATTCGCCATGTACTCCTAAATGATCACCATCGCGGCACAGGTCCCCTGCCAGCGGAGTCGACCGGCAGCGGCGCCGGCTCCGGCTCTCCCCGGCAGGCGTCGAACGCGGGACCCGGTGACTCACACCCACGGTGCCCCGCCCCGCCCATCCGCCCACAGGGCGAGCGCCCGCTGGTCGACGGCGCGGATGCCGACCTGGGCGCAGAAGGCGGCGGCGGCCTTGGTGAAGGAGCTGGTGGTCACCACGGCGGCCAGGTCGCAGTGGTGCACATCGCGGTAGGTGCCGTTGACCTTCTGGACGTCCTGGGAGCCGACGAACGTCCTCGGCCCGTACCGCTTGGCCTGGATGAGGATCCGCTGCCCGGTGGGGGTGGTGGCCAGGACGTCCGCCGCGAGGTCGCCGGCCCCGCCGACCACCTTCACCTTCGTGCAGCCGTCCCGACGGCACAGGTCCGCCAGCGCGTGCTCGAAGGCCTTCGGGGTCATCGCCAGGAACGGCCCGATGTGCCGAAGTTGGGCGGTCCGCGCGTCCAGCTCCCGCTGCCGGGCCCGCGCCCGCGAGCGCAGCACGGCGACGCCCGTTCCCGCCCCGACGGTCAGGAGCGCAGCGACCAGCAGCAGGTGATGGGCCAGCCACTGGACCACCAGCGAGACCAGCACGACCGCGACCAGCGCGGCCGCCCCCAGCAGCGGCGTGTTCTGCTTCACCCGGCGGGCGACGGTCGACCGACGTCGCCGAACAGGCCTACGGGCCACGGCACTCCCCCTCACGCCACGGTGTTCGGACGAGCCTAGAAGCAGCCGTCCCCGCACGCCCGCGATCCAGGCGAACTCCTGTGACCGGGCCGCCGAGTTGACCGGATTCCGGCAATCGGCGGCCGAACCCTCCCCTTGAGGGGCTGACCCCGGTACGTGCCGGGAGGACATGTCCCGACCTGCACCGCAGTACAGCCTTTGCCATTTCTTGACTATGCTGCGGTGGCGCCGACGCCCAGGGTGCCGGGGGCGGCGCCATGGAACGTGCCCGTCGCGCGATCGTGCCATGCCTCCAGTGGCGATGGACCGCTGCGATCCGGGCTCCCCCGGCGTCGCGGTACAGAACACCGAACTCCCGAAAGGCTCCCCACCATGACCGCTCTCTCCTGGCTGTCGCGGGCTGCGACGACCGTGCTGCTGACCCTGGAGACGGTGGCGGTGGTGTTGTACTTCTGCATCGCGATTCCGTTGTTCTACAACGGCATCGGGTTCGAGGACGAGGTGGCGCCGAAGCCGAAGGCGGTGCCGTACGTGATGGCGGCCGCCGGGTTCGCGATGGCCGGGATCAACGCGTGGGCGGTGCGCGGGGTTTGGCGCCCTCGGCCCGGCGGGAGGCTCCTGGCGGCGACGGCCGGGGTGCAGGTGCTGCTGCTGGCGTTCACCACGTTGTCGGGCGAGTACCTGTTCGGGATCTTCGCGGCGGCGGCGCTGCCGGCGCTGGGCTCGGTCGCCGCGCTCGCGCACTGGAGCGGCCGCCGCCGGGCCGGCACGAGCTGACGGGACTGACGGGACTGACGGGCTGACGGGCTGACGGGCCAACGGGCCTACGGGCCGACGGAGCCGGCTCACCCCGCCCCGCCCCTCCCCCGCGCGCGTTCCTCGACGTACTCCTTGAACCGCCGGAGGTCCCCCTTCACCCGGTGGTCGGCCTCACCCCTGACCTCGGCGGCCTTCTCCCCCGGGCCCGCGGGCCGGAGGTCGACGGCGAGGGTGACCCGGGTGTGGCCCGGGTCGAGCCGCCGGAAGGTCACCACC
The DNA here is from genome assembly GCF_042802135.1 of Kitasatospora sp. NPDC057512. Classification (NCBI taxonomy): domain Bacteria; kingdom Bacillati; phylum Actinomycetota; class Actinomycetes; order Kitasatosporales; family Streptomycetaceae; genus Kitasatospora; species Kitasatospora sp. NPDC057512. Next base: position 11,720 of record NZ_JBHVET010000007.1, on the reverse strand, counting down.
TCCTTCCGGTCGGCCTCGCCGTCCATGCCCCGCCAGGCGATCAGCTCCTCCGGTTCCTGGTCGACGATCTCGGTGTCGAACTCGCGGGTGACGCCGTCGACACTGGTCTGCCAGTGGTTGTGGCGGCCGTCGAGGCGGGTCACCGAGTCGACGCCTGCCATGAAGCGCGGGAACTCCTCGGCGAGCGTCCACTGGCTGTAGGCGGTGTGCAGGGGCACGGCCACGTCCACGGATTCCTTCACCATGCTCATGACGACCTCCTCGTACGGCGCGACCAGGGCCTCAGCCCGTCTGCGCGCGCCCGTCCACACGCCTCTCCTCCCCCGCCTGTACGCCTGCCCGTCCGGCGGCGGCGCAACCATCCCCCGCCCGCGCTACGAGCCGCTCCGCTCGCCGGGCGCGGCGCGCGGCCGGTCGCCGGGCGCGGTGCGGTCGCCGGGCGCGGCGCGCGGCCGGTCACCGTCGGCGAGGTGCCGGGCCACCGTGGCGAGGTCGGTACCCAGTCGCTGGGCGGCTCCGACCAGCAGGCTCAGCGCGGCGTGCGGGGTGACGTCGAACCGCTCGGCGGTGAGGCCGATGGCCAGGCCGGTGGCGTGCCGGCGGTCGAGCAGGTCGGCCACGGCCCGGGACAGCGCGAAGCGGTCGAGGGCCGCCGACGCCTGGAGGGCGAGCACCTCCACCAGCCCGAGGGCCGGTGTGCCGGGGTCGACCGGGGTGCGCAGGTAGGCGCTGAACACGGTGCAGCCGTGCGGGTGGGTGCGCAGGTGTGCGCCGGCCACGGCCCGTACGCCGCAGCGCCGGGCGCGGTCGGCGAACCGGTCCGGTCGGCCGGGGTCGAGCCGGACGACGACCTGGCCCTCGCCCTGGCGCCGGAGGCGGGGCAGCGGGCCGGCTTCCGCCCCGCTCTGGGCGCGTTCGAGGGCCAGCAGGTAGGACGGGGTCGCCGCGAAGGTCTCGACCGAGCCGTCGTCGTGCCAGGTGCTCACGGCGGCGCCCACGCAGTCCGGGACGGTGACCCGGGTCAGCTGCACCACGTCGTGCAGGCTGGGGAGGGGCGCGGCCCGCACCCGCTCGCGGGCCGCGAGGTCGCCGAGTTCGGCCAGCAGTGCCACCCGGGCCCGGTCGGTCGCCGGGGCTCCGGCCGCCGCCCCGCCGCCGTCGGCCGGGCCCTGCCGGGCCAGCAGCATGCGGGCCCGGGCGACGGCGCGGACGGCGTCGGCCTCGCCCGTGTAGATGCCGATCGTGTAGCAGACGTCGCGCAACCGCTGCCGGGCCTCCGGCGAGCTCGACGGGGACAGGGCCTCGTACTCCGCGACCAGTCGGCCGAGGGCAGCGACATCCACCATGGGCATGAGCACCTCCGTGTGTTTACGGAAAGTATGCGCCGATCACGCTGCGAAACCGCACCCCCGGGTCCCCACCCCGCACGTCGGCCCGCCCGACCGCCTCAGCCGCGACCCTCGCACGCGCCGCCGGGGCCACCCTCGGGCCCGCCCTCGACACCACCCCCGCCCCCTGCCCCAGAAGCGATCTCCGGCTCCCCGCCGCCCCACCCGGGCGCGTCCTGGTCCTCCAGTTCCTCGCGCAGCCACGCCAGGGTGGCACTGAGCAGCCGGGAGACGTGCATCTGGGAGACGCCGATCCGCTCCGCTATCCGGGACTGGGTGCACCCGTCCCAGAACCGCAGCTTGAGGACGGTCTGCTCGCGCTCCGGCAGGCCGGCCAGCAGCGGGCGGACGGCGGTGCGGAAGTCGGCGAGTTCGATGCCGGGGTCGCAGCCGCCGAGCCGGTCGAGCAGGGCGCTGCCCGTCTCGTCGGTGTCCTGGTCGCGCAGCGCGTCCAGGGAGTTGGGGCGGTACACCCGGCCCGCCAGGAGCCCCGCGGTGGCCTGCTCGACGGTGAGGTGCAGGTCCTCGGCGATCTCCTCGGGCCGTGGCAGCCGGCCGAGTTCCTGTTCCAGGCGGTCGGAGTCGCGGGCGACGGACAGGTAGAGCTCCTGCATGCTGCGCGGGACGCGTACCGGCCAGGAGGTGTCGCGGAAGAACCGTTTGATCTCGCCGGTGATGGTGGGGATCGCATAGGTGACGAACTCGACGCCGCGCCGCGGGTCGTACCCGTCGACGGCCTTGATCAGGCCGATCGTGCCGACCTGGAGGATGTCCTCCCTGTCCTCGGCCCGGTGCCGGAAGCGGGCGGCGATGAAGCGTACGAGCGGCATGTTGAGCTCGATGATCGTGCCGCGGACATAGCTGTAGGCGCGGGTCTCCCGGGCCAGCCCGGCCAGCCGCTCGAACAGCGTGTCGCTCAGCTCCCGCGCCTCGGACTTCCCCATGCAGCGGAGTTCGGCCGCCGTGGGCCGTCGCGGGAGGTCGGGCGGCAGGCCCGAGGGGGCCGCTTCCCAGCCGGCTGTTTCCAGGTGGACGGACACGTGATCGCTCCTGGGCACCGGGGTGAGCGCCCGGCACCACGTACGGCTCGCACCTCGCGCGGCGTGTCGCGGACTTTCCCCCGGAACCCGCCCGGCTCCTGCGAGCGCGGCCCGGTGGCACCGGCCTCGGTGGCACCGCCCAAGGTGCTGGAGCAGCCGGAATCGCACGGCCGCTGTACGAGTGGTTCTACCCCGGGATCCGGTTCCGAACGCACGTTCCAGGAGCTTTCCTGCGCCGCCGCCGACGGCCGGCGGCGGCAGCCCCTTCAGTGATCGAGCGGACGAGGCCGGCCCGGCCACCCCGGCCACCCCGGCTGCTGAGGCCACCCCGGCCACCCCGCCGGCTCCGGCCGTCGCGGCCGGACGTACTCGACCAGCTGCATCATCCCGAGGTCCTCGTGCTGCAGCTGGTGGCAGTGCAGGACGGTGCGGCCGGTGAAGTCCTCGTACCTGACCAGGAGGGTGACGGTGTCGCCCGGCTTGCCGCCGGTCAGGTCGACGGTGTCCTGCCACACCGGCGGGTCGAGCCGTTCGCCGTTGCGGTGGGTGACGAGGACGTGGTTGGTGTGCAGGTGGAAGGGGTGGTGGAAAATCGGCATGGTCTCGTCGGTGTGGACGGTCCACCGTTCGACGGTGCCGAGTTCCAGGGTGTGGTTGACGTACTCGGGGTCGAACAGGCCGTAGGCGGGGTCGCGGGTGAGGTCGCCGCCGGGGGTGGCCGCGGGGGTCGGGTGGCTGCCGAGGACGCGGTAGGCGTTGGGGAACGGCTGGGCGAAGACCTTCGGGTCGACATGGAAGACCACCCTGCGGTCGCCGTCGGGGTTGGCGATGTCCTTCTCGTCGAGGAACGGCATGCCCTGGGGCAGCGAGGACGGCAGCTCCATGGGCGGCCGGACGGCCTCTCCCGCCACCTCGACCGTCATCAGCGGGACGGGCACGCCCTTGGCCCGCAGTTCGTACGTCCCGGCCTCGCCGCCCCGGACGAGCACGTCGGCGCGGTTGCCGACGCCCAGCGGGACCACCTCGGTGGCGACCGGCGCGGGGAAGGTCACGCCGTCCATGGCGATCTGATGCAACGTCAACACCCTTTCCCCGTCGGCCACCTGGAGCGAGAGGGCGGTGAGCGCGGTCGCCGCGACCAGGCGCCAGCGCTGGACCTCGCCGGGGCGCAGCACGAGGGTGGGGTTGACCTCGCCGTTGACGGTGAAGGTGGGCGGGACGGCGGCCAGGGCGTCGCCGGAGGTGAAGTCGGGGACCCTGCCGTCCCTGAGCCGGAGTTCGTTGATGCAGACGACCAGGTCGGCGGCGGCCTTGATCTGCGGCACCTCGTCGACGTCGCCCTCGATGACGATGACCCCGGCCATTCCTCCGGCGATCTGTTCGGCGGTGGCCCCGTGCGCGTGCGGGTGGTACCAGTAGGTCCCGGCCGGATGGTCGGCCGGGATCTGGACGGTGGTCAGGTACCGCGGCTCCGGGGCGCCGGCCGCGGCCTCGTCGGCGGTGCGCGGCGGGAACTCGCGCAGGATGTTGTCGGCGTGCCCGGACGGTGAGACGTGCAGGCCGTGGGTGTGCAGGTTGAAGGTGTTCACGCGGTGCGGCCGGTTGTGGCCGCCGTGGCGCGCCGAGCCGGCCGTCCCGGACATCCCGGCCACCCCGGCCGGCCCGGCCGGCCCGGCCGACCCAGCGACCCCGGACATCCCCGACGACCCGGCCGGCTCGGCCGACCCGGACGGCTCGGCCGGGTTCGGCGGCAGGCCGTTGACCTGGGTCAGCCACAGCACGTCCCCGCCCCGCGCCCGCAGGGTCGGCCCCGGGATGGTCCCGTTGTAGGTGCGCGTGGTGACCGTCCCGTAGCCCGGGACGGAGAGCGTCGTGAACCGTACGTCGAGCGTCTGGTCGAGCACCGCCCCCAGCCCGCCGGCTGCCGACCGGGCGGTCCGGACGACGGGCTGCGGGAAGGGGGCCGCCGCCGTCGCGGCGCGGGCGAGGATCCCGTCGGAGCCGGCCGCGAGGACCGCGGCTACGGGGACGGCCTTGAGCACCGATCGGCGACTGATTCCGACATTTTCTCCCATAACCGGGCAATGTAAGTCGGGTTCGGTACGGCAACGGTCAGGCACACCGCGGGCCGGCCGGGGGTTGGGCCTTCCGTACCACGCTACGAACGTTCCGGGTGGGTCAGATTGGCCCCGGTGCGGGGGTCGAAGACGTGGATGCGCGCCGTGTCCACCTGCAGGTCCAGCGGGCCGCCCTCGGCGGCCCGGGTGGCGGGGTTCAACCGGGCGACCACCCGGTGCTCCCGCATGCCGGTGTCGGCCCGGCCCGAGTCGGCGGCGAGTTCGGCCAGCTCGGCCAGTTCGGCGAGTTCCGCCGGTCCGGCGAGGCCGCCGGGGCCCTGGGCCGCCGCCGGTCCGCCCTCCTCCGCGAAGTGGACGTAGACGTCCGAACCGACCGACTCCCGGACCTCGACGGTCACGGTGACGGTGACCCCGCCGGCGTGCCCCTCGACCAGGGCGGCGTCCTCGAAGTCCTCGGGGCGGATGCCGACGACCAGTTCGCGCGGCGCGTCCGCGCGCTCCAGGGCGCGCCGGGTGCGGTCGTCCAGCGGCAGGTCGCCCAGCGAGGTGCGCACGGCGCCCTGCTCCAGCGCGGCGCCGAGGAAGTTCATGCCGGGCGAGCCGATGAACCCGGCGACGAAGAGGTTCACCGGCTCGTCGTACAGCTGCTGCGGCGAGCCGACCTGCTGGACGACGCCGGAGCGCATCACCACCACCCGGTCGCCGAGCGTCATCGCCTCGACCTGGTCGTGGGTGACGTAGACGGTGGTGGTGCCCAGGCGGCGCTGGAGGGCGGCGATCTGGGTGCGCATCTGCACCCGGAGCTTGGCGTCCAGGTTGGACAGCGGCTCGTCCATCAGGAAGACCTTGGGGTCGCGGACGATCGCCCGGCCCATCGCGACCCGCTGGCGCTGCCCGCCGGAGAGGTTGGCGGGCTTGCGGTCGAGGTACCGGGTGAGGTCCAGGACGCGGGCGGCCTCCTCGACCTTGGCGGCGATGGTCGCCTTGTCGACCTTGGCCAGGCGCAGCGCGAAGCCCATGTTGTCGCGCACGCTCATGTGCGGGTAGAGGGCGTAGCTCTGGAAGACCATGGCGATGTCGCGGTCCTTGGGCGCGCGGTCGTTGACCACCTCCCCGGCGATCCGCAGGGTGCCCTCGGTGATGTCCTCCAGCCCGGCGATCATGTTGAGCGTGGTGGACTTGCCGCAGCCGGAGGGGCCGACCAGGATCACGAACTCGCCGTCGGCGATGGTGAGGTCGACGTCGCGCACGGCGAGGGCGCCGTCGGGGTAGCGCTTGGTGATGCCGTCGAGGACGATCTCGGCCACGGTCCGCCTTCCTGGTCCGCCGGGTGGGGCGGGCTCATCCTGGGAAACTCGTCCTGGGAAAACTCGGTGTCGGGCTCAGCCCTTGACGGCGCCGGCGGTCAGCCCGGCGACGATGCGGCGCTGGAACAGCAGTACGAAGACCACGATCGGGATCGTGATGATCACCGCGGCCGCCGCGATCGAGCCGGTCGGCTGCTCGAACTGGGAGCTCCCGGTGAAGAAGGCGATCGCCGCCGGTACCGTCCGGGCCGAGGTGGTGGAGGTCAGCGAGATCGCGAACAGGAAGTCGTTCCAGCAGAAGATGAAGACCAGGATGCCGGTGGTGAACACCCCCGGTGCCGCCAGCGGCGCGATGACCAGCCGGAACGCCTGCCACGGCGTGGCGCCGTCCACCTTGGCCGCCTTCTCCAGGTCCCAGGGGATCTCCCGGAAGAACGCCGAGAGCGTGTAGATCGCCAGCGGCAGCGAGAAGGTCATGTACGGGATGATCAGCCCGGGCCAGGTGTCGAACAGGCCGAGCGCCCGCTCGATGCCGAACAGCGGCGAGACCAGCGAGATCGGCGGGAACATCGCGATCAGCAGGGACACCCCGATCAGCAGCCGCTTGCCGGGGAAGCGCAGCCGGGCCACCGCGTACGCGGCCATGGTGCCGAGCGCGACGGCGACGGTGGTGGCGATCAGCGCGATGCCGATCGAGTTGACCAGGGCGCGGGTGAACTCCGAGGTCTGGAAGATGCCGCGGTAGTTGGCCAGGGTCCACCGGCGGGGCACGAAGGCGCCGTCGGAGAGGGTGCCCGGGTCCTTGAAGGACAGCGCCACGATCCACCACACCGGGAAGAGCGCGTAGAGCACCACCACCAGGTTGGCGATGCCCCAGCCGGTCAGCGCCCGGGCGGGCCGGCCGCTCATCGCCGCTCCGGTTCCGCGCCGGGCGTGGCCGCGCCGAACAGCTTGACGAAGACCAGCGCGATGAGCGCCACGCAGACGAAGATCAGCACCGAGATCGCCGAGCCGATGCCCAGGTTGAGCGCGGTGAAGAGGTTGTCGTAGCCGAGGATCGACACCGAGCCGGTGCCGTTGGAGCCGCTGGTCAGCACGTAGATGTTGTCGAAGATCCGGAAGGCGTCCAGGGTACGGAAGAGCAGCGCGACCAGGATCGCGGGCTTCATCAGCGGCAGGATCACCAGCCGCAGCCGCTGCCCGGCGCTCGCGCCGTCCACCATCGCCGCCCGGACCGTCTCGTCCGGGACGAGGGCCAGGCCCGCGAGCAGCAGCAGCGCCATGAACGGGGTGGTCTTCCACACCTCCGCGAGGATGATCAGACCGACCGCCGGCCACTGCTCCGTCAGCGGGGCGCTGCCCTCCGGCAGCAGGGCGGCCAGGTAGCCGGTGCCCGGGGTCCACGCGTACTGCCAGGAGTAGGCCGCGACGACGGTGACGATCCCGTACGGCACCAGCACCGCGGTGCGCACCGTCCCGCGCCCGAAGACCGTACGGTGCATCACCAGGGCGAGCGCCAGGCCGAGCACCAGCTCGACGGCCACCGACACCGCGGTGATCAGCACCGTGACGCCGAGCGCCTGCCACCAGAACGGCGAGGTCAGCACCGCGCCGTAGTTGGCGAGCCCGACCCAGTGCGCCTGGGCCGGGAAGCGCAGGTCGTAGCGCTGTAGGGACAGGTAGACGGCGTAGCCGATCGGGTAGGCGGTGACGGCGAGCATCACGACCACCGCGGGGGCGCACAGCAGCAGGCCCAGCCGGCTCTCCTGGCGGGCGCCGCGCGAGGGCCCGCCCGGTCCCGCTCCGGCGGCGGCCCCGGCCGCGGCTTCAGCGGGCGGGGGCCCGGGAACGGACGGTGTCCCAGGAGCGGGCGGTGGCCCGGGAACGGGCGGTGTCACGGAATCAGCCCCTTCGAACCGAGGGCGTCCCGGATCTGCCCGCGGAGGTCGGCCACGTCCTTCTCCGGGTGGATGCCGGCGGGCGGGGAGAGGGTGTGCGAGACGGCGATGGAGACGTTCTGGTAGGCCGGGGTCTGCGGCCGCACGCTGGCGGAGTCGAGGGCGGCCAGCACGTCGGCGGCGAACGGGTAGCTGGCGGTCAGCTCGGCCGTCTCGTACAGGCTGCGCAGCGAGGGCGGGAGGCCGCCCTTCAGCGCGTTGGTGAGCTGGTTGTCGCGGTCGCGCAGGCAGAGGGTGGCCTCGGCGGCGAGGTCGGGGTGCCGGCTGTAGGCGCCCACCGCGAGGTCGATCCCGCCGATGGTGACGCTGGCGGGGCGGTCGGCGCTCACCGCGGGGTACGGCGCCCAGCGGAAGTGCGGGAACAGCTCCGGCCGGTTGGCCTTCATCGACGGGTAGACGAAGGGGTAGTTGAGTTCGAAGGCGGCCGTGCCGGACTCCATCGCGAGCCGGTTCTGGTCCTCCATCTGGTTCGGCAGCGAGGGGTCGGCGGCCACCGAGGCCGCCAGGTCGCGCATCACCCCGGCGGCCGTGACGGCGGGCGCCCCGAGCGAGGGCGCCTGCGCGTCGGGGGTGAGGATCGAGCCGCCCGCGCTGGTGACCAGCGTGTTGAACCAGACCGTCAGCCCCTCGTACTGGGCGCCCTGGATCTCCACGAGGTGCGGCTTGCCCTCGCGGTCCAGCTCCCGGGCCTGGGAGAGCATCTCCGCCCAGGTGGCGGGCGGGGTCGGCACCAGGTCGTCGCGGTACCAGAGCAGCTGGGTGTTGGAGTTGTACGGCACGGCGTACAGCCGGTCCCGCCAGGTCGCGGTCCGCACCGCCGCGTCGAGGGTGTCGGCGGTGGCCCGCTCGCGCATCGCCCCGGTCCACTCGCGGATCCAGCCGGCCTCGGCGAACTCGGCGGGCCAGGTGACGTCCAGGCCGAGGACGTCCACGCCGGAGTCGTGCGCCGCCATCCGGCGCACCAGCTGCTGGCGCTGGCCGTCGGCGCCGCGCGGCAGCTTGTTGTAGTGGATCGTGTAGCGGCCGCCGGACTGCTGCCCGCAGCGGTCGGCGGCCTGCTGGAGGGCGCCCGAGTCGTCCGGGAAGTTGTACCAGTTCAGCGTGACCGGGCCTCCGCTCCCACCGTCCCCGCAGCCCACCAGGGCGGCGGCGAGGACGGCCAGTCCGGCGGCGGCGCCCGCCCACCGCGAGCGGAACGTGGGGACCCTCGGCATCGTTCTCCCGGGCTGGGAAGGAGCGGCGGAAACCGACCGGCTGCGACGGCACGGAGCGGCTCGGCCGACCCTAGCCCGGCGTCCCCCGCCCGGCCCGGGCGTGCCGCGCCGCCGGCCGGCCGACCAGCCGGACGGCGGAACCGGGCCCGTCCCGTCACCCACGGCGACCGGCGACGGCTCCGGGAGGCGCCGGTCCGAATCGGCACGGATACTGGCCGCACCGAGACCCCAGGGGCGCACCGGAACCGAGGAGCACGCCGTGATCGGACCCGTCGTCGTCGGATTCGACGGCTCACCCGAGAGCCTGGCCGCCGCCGCCTGGGCCGCCCACGAGGCGCAGCGCCGCGGCCTGCGCCTGGACGTCCTCCAGGCCTGGCCCCGGCCGAAGCAGATCGCCCCCGGGAGCAGACCCGGCGACCACTCCGCCCTGGCACAACTCGCCGAGCGCGAGGGCGAGTTGCGCGCCCTCGCGCCGGAGGTGGAGGTCGCCGCGACCTCCGTGGCCGCCGATCCCGTCGAGGCCCTGGAGGCCGCCGCGCACGGGGCCACCCTGCTGGTGCTCGGCTCGCGCGGGCTGGGCACCCTGCGCGGCTTCCTGGTCGGCTCGGTGAGCCAGGAGGTGCTGCGCCGGGCGGACTGCCCGGTGGTGCTGATCCGGGCCGGCGGGGACGAACCGGACGGCGCGGTGACGGTCGGCCTCGACCTGGCGCACCCGGCGGACGAGGTGCTGGCCTTCGCCTTCGAGGCCGCCGCGCTCCGTTCGGCGCCGCTGCGCGTGGTGCACGTCTGGTCCCCGCCGGCCGGCAGCGAGTACATGTCCTACGGGGCGATCGGCGGGCTGGAGGGCGAGGTCTCGGCCGTCGAGCACGACGGCCTCGCCCGGGCCCTGGAGCCCTGGCAGGCCCGGCACCCCGAGGTGACGGTGACCACCGACCTGATCCGCGGCAAGGCCGCCGTCGAGCTGGTGGACGCCGCCGCGACGGCCCGGCTGCTGGTCGTCGGCCGCCGCATCCGGCGGATGCCGCTGCGCCACCACCACCTCGGCCCGGTGGCGCACGCCGCGATCCACCACGTGCACTGCCCGGTCGCCGTCGTCCCGTACGGCTGACGCCGGTCCCGTTTTGGACGTCAGCGCACCCGGGGGGCGAGGCCGACCGGGCAGACCACCGGGGTGCCGTGCACCGGGTCGGTGAGGATCGCGCTCTCCACCCCGTACAGCTCGCGCACCAGCTCCGGGGTGACGATGTCGCGCGGCGCGCCCTGGGCGGCCACCCGGCCGTCGCGCATGGCCACCATGTGGTCGGCGTAGCGGCAGGCGGTGGTCAGGTCGTGCAGGACGAGGACGACGGTGCGGCCGCGCTCGGTCGTCAGGCCGCGCACCATCTCCAGCACCTCCAGCGCGTGGCCCATGTCCAGCGCCGAGGTGGGCTCGTCCAGCATCAGGATGTCGGTGTCCTGGGCGACGGCCATGGCGATCCAGGCCCGCTGGCGCTGTCCGCCGGAGAGGGTGTCCAGCGGGCGGTCGGCCAGTTCGTGCAGGTCGGCGGCGGCGAGCGCGTGCTCGACCGCCTCGGCGTCGGCGGCGGACCACTGCCGCAGCAGGCCCTGGTGCGGCTGGCGGCCGTAGCGGACCAGGTCACGGACGGTCAGCCCGTCCGGGGCGGTGGCGGACTGCGGCAGCAGGCCGATGATCCGGGCGATGGCGCGGGTGGACAGCGAGGTCAGCGGCTTGCCGTCGAGCAGCACGGCGCCGGAGCGCGGGGCGATGGTCCGGGCGAGGCCGCCGAGCAGGGTGGACTTGCCGCAGCCGTTCGGGCCGACGATGACGGTGACCTGCCGCTGCGGCAGTTCGACGTCGAGCTCGCGCACCACGATGGTGCGGTCGTGGCCGAGGCTGAGCGCGCTGGTCGCCAGCCGCGGCGCTCCGGCGGTGGCCGCAGCGGTCTCGGCGGTCGCGGGGCGGGCGGTCATGCGGTCCTCCGGGGACGGGTGGTGAGCAGCAGCCAGAGCAGGTACGGGCCGCCCACGACGGCGGTGACCAAGCCGGCCGGCACCTCCAGCGGCGACAGGAGGGTGCGGCCGATCAGGTCGGCGAGCAGGGTGAAGGCGGCTCCGGCGACGGCCGAGGTGAGCACCGGCACGCAGCGCGGTCCGGCGATCCGGCGGGCGGCCTCGGGCGCGGCGAGCGCGATCATGCCGAGCGGTCCGGCGACGGCCACCGCCAGGCCCGCGCAGACCACGGCGACCAGCAGGACGCCGACCCGCAGGCCGCGCACCCGTACGCCCAGCCCGGTGGCGACGGCGTCGGAGAAGCGCAGCAGCGACAGCCGGCGGCCGAGCAGCACGGCGGCGGGCAGGCAGGCCAGCAGGCCGAGTTCGAGGTAGCCGACGGCGTCGGCGTCGCGGCTGTTGAGGGTGCCGACCGTCCAGGCGTAGGCGGCGTTGGCGGAGTCGATGGCGGCGCGGGAGAGCATCAGGTTGGTCACCGCGCCGAAGACCGCGCCGATGCCGAGGCCGACGACCAGGAAGCGGTAGCCGTTGCGGCCGGTCCCGCCGCCGAGGGCGAAGGCGAGCGAGGCGGCGGTGGCGGCGCCCGCCAGGGCGGCGGCGGAGGGCAGCAGCTGGGTGGCGACGCCGGTGACGGAGGCGACCGCGAAGGCGGTGGCGCCCTCGTTGAAGCCGACGGTGTCCGGGGTGGCCAGCCGGTTCTGGGCGAGGGTCTGCATCAGGCAGCC